>NZ_JBIBYR010000014.1:0-217208 GCF_043083485.1 Streptomyces sp. NPDC014727
GGACGCGCAGATCCGGCACGCCATCACCCAGATCCTGCACTGGGCGAAGGACCGCGGCGTCAACGCGATCGCGATCGAGGACCTGGACTTCACCGCCGAGAAGACCCGCGAGAAGCACGGCCGCAAGAAACGGTTCCGTCAGCTCATCTCCGGCATCCCGACCGGCAAGCTCAAGGCCCGGCTCGTCTCCATGGCCGCCGAGACCGGCCTGTCCGTCGTGGCCGTGGACTCGGCCTACACCTCGATGTGGGGAGACCAGCACTGGCGCCAGCCCATGCAGACGCCCCGCCGCAAGATGTCCCGTCACGATGCCGCCGGCATCGCGATCGGACGACGCGCCCTCGGACACCCGATCCGGCGACGGACGACACCGCCCCACGACGACCGGAGTGATCGTCATGGGCATCGGACCGCCCAGGCCGGACCAGGCACCCGAGGGCGTGAGGAAACCCGCCCACCCGTCACGGAACGTGCACACGATGCACGCGCCCGAACAGGGACACAACACGGAACGCGGGAGACCAGCGCATCCAAAACCGTTCGGGATACGCGCAGTGCCGGGCAGTGGGTCCAAGACTCACTCCTGCTCACTGATTAGGAACGGTCTGTACATGGCACGACCGCAACGCATTGTCCTCGTCCGGCACGGGGAGTCCGAAGGCAACGTCGACGACACGGTGTACGAGCGTGAGCCGGACCACGCGCTGAGGCTCACCTCCGCCGGGCTGCGGCAGGCCAGGCAGACGGGGGTGCGGCTGCGCGAGATGTTCGACGGCGAGCGGGTCAGCGTGTACGTCTCCCCCTATCGCCGCACGCACGAGACGTTCAGATCCTTCGGCCTCGACCTTGAACGGGTGCGGGTGCGGGAGGAGCCGCGGCTGAGGGAGCAGGACTGGGGGAACTGGCAGGACCGGGACGACGTGAGGCTGCAGAAGGCGTACCGGGACGCTTACGGTCACTTCTTCTACCGCTTCGCGCAGGGAGAATCCGGGGCCGATGTGTACGACAGGGTCGGCGCCTTCCTGGAGAGTCTGCACCGGAGTTTCGAGGCCCCCGACCACCCGCCGAACGTGCTGCTGGTCACGCACGGACTGACCATGCGGTTGTTCTGCATGCGCTGGTTCCACTGGTCGGTGGCCGAGTTCGAGTCGCTGTCCAATCCGGGCAACGGGGAGACGAGAACGCTGATCCTCGGCGAGGACGGGCGCTACACCCTTGACCGGCCGTTCGAACGCTGGCGCGTACCCGAGCCGTACGGCATCACCGGATAGAGTGGAAGGGCGATGACAACCGCTGACTCTGCAACCGATCAACGTCTCGAACGTGCCTTGGCCAGCTTGCGTGGACTGGCTGTGGGAGACGCGCTGGGTTCCCAGTTCTTCGTGCCGGCGAACTACCCGCTGCTGAAGCGGCGCGAACTTCCCCCCGGCCCCTGGCAGTGGACGGACGACACCGAGATGGCGTCCTCGGTGCTGGCCGTGCTGGCGGAGCACGAGCGGATCGACCAGGACGCGCTCGCGCGTTCCTTCGCCGAGCACCACGACTTCGACCGCGGATACGGCCCTGCCGTGAACCGGCTGCTCAGGCTGGTACGGGAGGGCGGCGACTGGCGGGAGCTGGCGTCCGCGCTGTTCAAGGGGCAGGGCTCCTGGGGCAACGGCTCGGCGATGCGCATCGCGCCGCTCGGCGCCTGGTACGCGGACGACCCGGAGCAGGCCACGCACCAGGCCGAGATCTCTTCGTACACCACGCACCAACACCGCGAGGCGGTCGTGGGTGCGATGGCCGTCGCGGGCGCGGCCTCACTGGCGGCATCGACCACGGGACCGCCCACCCCGACAGAGCTTCTCGACGGTGTGATCGCGCTCGTGCCGCGCAGCGCGGTCGGTGCCGGGCTGCGCCGGGCGCGCGACATGCTCGACTACGGCGACGCGGGAACGGTCGCCGCGGTGCTCGGCAACGGCAGGCGCACCAGCGCACACGACACCGTCCCGTTCGCCCTCTGGTCGGCGGCGCGAAGCCTCGGCGATTTCGAGCAGGCCTTCTGGGTGACGGCCCAGGCAGGCGGCGATGTCGACACCACCTGTGCCATCGTCGGCGGGATCCTGGCGGCGGGAAGCGCAGGCGCGCCACCTGCCCACTGGTCGGCGCAGACGGAGGAACTGCCGGACTGGCTGCTGCGGTAGGACGAGGGCGACGACAGCGCCGTCGTCCTGGTGCGTCAGCCGGACCACCGACTGTCACGGTACTGCCACAGCCCTTCCGCGCACGGCCGGTGACCGTAGGGGGAAGCTACTCTTTCGGCCTCGCCGCCCATGGTGATCATCCTTGCGGGCGTGCACCGAATGAGACGCCGGGGTGCCCCCGTGCTGCCCAGCGGCCGTGCGCGCGGATTCCGGTGGGGGAGGGGTCCCATGTCCGATCAACCATCGAAGTCGCCCCGGCCGGAGGATGCCTCCGAGCGGCCCGAGCCGTCGGGGCAGGCCGAGCCGTCGGAGCGGCCCAGGACGTCAGGGCCGGTCGCGTCCGCTCCGTCCGCTGTGTCGTCCATGCCGTCAAAGGGGCGACTGCCGGAGTCCCGCGGCGCCGCCCCGGAACCGCAGAAGGTGCCGACCGGCAGGCAACCGGGCGGACAACAGCCACCCCCCACCCCTTGGCAGCACGGCAACCCCCAGCCCTCGGTGCTGTCGCGGCTGCGCCCGGCCGAACCGACCACCATCCGCAGTGCGACGCTCTGCTGCGTGCTCGCCACCGCGATACTGAGCGCCCTGCTGCTGGGTGAGGGCCTCGGTTCGAACCTGTTGATCGTCGCGGTTCCCGCCGCGCTCGCGGCCTTCTTCGCCGCTCGGGCGGCCGGTCGCCGCCTCCGTCCGTGGACAGCTGTCTGGGCGGTCGGTGGCCTGGCTCTCCTCGTCGTCCCGGCCCTTCGGGACGCCGGATGGCCCACCTTCCTCGCCGTCGTGTCGGCTGTCGCCCTGGGCTCGCTCGCTCTGCACGGCAGTCGTGGCTGGCTAGGGGTGCTGCTCGGCTCACTGGGCCTCTTCAGTTCCGTCACCGAGGGTGTGGCCTGGGGGGCGCGCGGCGTGCGCGAACGGATGGCGGACTCCCGAGGCCGGTGGGGCGTCGTCTTCCGCACCACTGCGGTCGCTGTGGTTCTGCTCATCGTGTTCGGGGCACTCTTCGCAAATGCCGATGCCGCCTTCGCCGATGTGCTCGGCAGCCTCGTCCCCGATGTGTCGGTGGGCGACAGCCCCTGGCGGTCGTTCCTCTTCGTGATCGGCCTGGTCGGCGCACTCGCCGCCGCGTACACGGCGGCCGCCCCGGTGCGCTGGGACGCCATCACCGTTCCTCCGGGGAGGGCGCGCGGGCGGTTGGAATGGGCACTGCCGCTCATTGTGCTGAATCTGCTGTTCGCCGCGTTCATCACCATCCAGCTCACCGTGCTGCTCGGCGGATACGACAAGGTGATGGCCGAGACCGACCTCAGCTACTCCCCATACGCTCGGCAAGGCTTCTGGCAACTGCTGTGGGCCACGCTCCTCACGCTGTTGGTGATCGCGCTCGCCCTGCGTCGGGCCCCCCGCGGACAGGGGAGTGACCGCACTCTCGTACGGAGCGTGCTCGGCGTGCTGTGTCTGCTCACCCTTGTCGTCGTGGCCTCCGCACTGAGGCGCATGGACCTGTACGTGGAGGCGTACGGCCTGACACGGCTGCGCATATCCGTGGCCGCGGTCGAACTCTGGCTGGGCGTGGTGCTCGTCCTGATCATGATCGCCGGAGTGTTCGGTGCCCGACTGCTGCCACGCGCCGTCGCCGCGAGCGCGGCCGTCGCCGTGCTGACGTTCGGCCTGATCTCGCCCGACGGCCTGATCGCCGAACAGAACGTTCAGCGGTACCGTGATGACCACTCCATCGACATCGATTACGTACAGCGCCTCTCGGCCGACGCCGTGCCTGCCCTGGACGCACTGCCGGAGCCACTGCGCTCATGCGCCCTCATGGAGATCGATCGGTCGCTGCGGTCATCCGACGCCCCTTGGTACGCCACCAGTTGGTCCGAGGCGCGGGCCCGCGACATTCTGGGAGAACGGGGTTCGGGCGATCTCGCGCGGGTGTGCCAGGCTTCGCGCACAGGCGGCGGCTTCGGTGCTGACGAAGGCGATCCGTACGACCCGTACTGACGCGAGCGGAACGGGAGAGGCGCGGCCGCGCCCATGTGCGGCGGCCCGCATGTGCCACGTTCCGTGATTCACGAATCCGGCATGCTGAGCGTGTTCGATCGGTGATCCTGGCCGCCTCTTCGGGGCGTCGGCACACCCCTTCGTGATCACCATCCCGTATGCGCGGTGCTTCGGACCCATGGCCCTCAGGCTTCGGACATGTGGCCCTCCAAAAAGCGGAATGCCGCGGTCCACGATCTTGTCGCAATCCGTTCTGCGACTCGGTGTGCGGCCCGGCCGGTCGTCGGGCGACCCGGGGTGTTGTCGGCGTTCCCATCGGCGTACGCTGACAGGCGCCATGCCGTACGAACCACCCACGCACACCGTCGAGCGCTCACTGCGCGCTACCACTGGTGCCAAGACCGTCGCCGGTGTCGACGAGGTCGGACGCGGAGCGTGGGCGGGACCGGTCACCGTGTGTGCGGCCGTCACCGGCCTTCGCAGACCTCCCGCCGGACTCACCGACTCCAAGCTGATCAGCCCCAAACGCCGCGCGGAGCTGGCGCCGTTGCTGGAGCGCTGGGTCACCGCGTTCGCTCTGGGGGACGCCTCTCCGCAGGAGATCGACGACCTGGGCATGACGGCTGCGCTTCGGCTGGCCGCCGTGCGCGCGCTCGAAGCCCTGCCGGTGCGTCCCGACGCGGTGATACTCGACGGCAAACACGACTACCTGGGACAGCCCTGGCAGGTCCGCACGGTGATCAAGGGTGACCAGTCCTGTATCGCGGTCGCGGCGGCTTCGGTGATCGCGAAGGTGCGACGGGACACGATGATGGCCGAACTGGGCGCGGTTTCCGGTGAGTACGCCGCCTTCGCCTTCGACGCCAACGCGGGTTATCCGTCGCCTGTGCACAGGGCCGCGCTGGAGCAGTGGGGGCCCACGCCCCATCACCGTCTCTCGTGGTCCTACCTGGACGCGCTGCCCAGGTGGCAGCACCTCAAGAAGGTCCGTTTCTCCGCCGAGGCGGCTGCACTGGAAAGCGGGGGCCAACTCGGCTTCGACTTCTGATCGCGCACATGTACCCACCCGCTGATGCCCCGTGTGTCGGCGTTTGATAGACAACCACCCATGCCTCTCATCCCCGAGGAGCCTCAGATTCACGAGAGCGCCCAGGGTCCCCGCGTCACTCCGGCCGCAGGCCGTACCGCGCCGACCCCCCGTCCTGTACCCGGTCCGCGTTCAGCGGCCACGCCGCGCCCCGGTCGTCCGGGTCCCGGCCCCGCGAGGCCCGCGCCCCCGGCGCAGCGCCCGCACCCCACCCCCGGCCAGTCGAAGCCGGCCCGGCCGGAGAATCGTTCCGCGCCGCAGATCCAGCTCATTCCCGCCTCTGTCGCCGGTGCTCTCGACGCCGCCGACGAAGCGGTGGATCTGCTGCTCGAATCCGGGCGCGCACCGGGCGACATCCTGGTGCTGACCACCGGAGAGCAGCACCCGTGGGCCCTGCATGAACTCTCCTTCGGTGACGCCGCCTACTGGGCGCAGCACGAAGCCGGCGACGACGTCTTCTTCGCCGGTGCCGCAGCCTCGGACCGGCTCGGGCTGCGGCCCGTCGTCGTCGTCGCCGTCAACGGCGGCGACACGGTCGCCGACGCGCTGTCCGGTGCCCGTGAACGTGCCGGAGCCCTGTTGATCGTCTGCGGGGACCCTCAGACGATCAACGCGGTGCTCGGCGCCGGCGTCTGAACCGCAGGACACCCCGAAGCGTGGTGACCCGGCTGCCCGATGGGGCGGCCGGGCCCGCGACCACCGGTCAGCGTGCCGCGGTCCGCCGTTGCGCCTGAGCGGCGCCGCCGCCTGTGCGCTGTGGCACGGAATCGCGGCCGAGTGTCGTGTCGGCGAGGGCGGACGGCTGCGATGTGGAGTCGGGCCGACGTCCGCCCCGGCCCTCGCCCAGCACCTGCCAGCCGCCGCGGGTGAGTGTGATGTACGAGCCGCACCGCAGGCCGTGCAATGTGCAGGCGTCCCGCAGGCCCCACATCCACGCGCCGTCCTCCTCCGTCCAACGCTCGTCGCCCTCACGGCAGTAGAGCAGTACGGCGGTACGGACGGGAGTGCGGCGGCGGAGGTCGTGCGGGATGACCCGGCGCAGATTCGACAGCAACGCGTTGCGGAACTCCCAGCCGTCCGCGGTCATGGAGCGGCGCGCGAACGAGGCACTGGCCGCGAGGCGTTCCTCGTGGTCGAGTACGGCGACGACAGCGGTTGTCGGCGTCGGTCGGTGGCGGGCGTGCAGGCCGCTGACGACCTCGCGCGGGCTGCGCAACAGGGGTATGCCCGCCTCTGCCCACTCGGCCGGTTCCAGCAGCCGGGCCAGGCGGTTGGCGGATTCGGTGGACGCCGAAGACGTCGGCATCGGAGTGTCTGCGGACGGAGCGAATCCGAAGGTCACGGTCCTCCCTTCGCATACGCGCCCACGGTGCGGGCAAGGTCGGGTGGGGGCGCACCGCGGCACAGCCCTTCCGGGCCGCGAAAGGACCGTGCGGGGAGCGAGCCCAATTCTTCCTGGCGTATCGGCGGGCGGCAACGAGCAATTGGCACAGCTGACGGGTATCAGGGGAAATGACTCTGATATCCCTGCCCACGCCGTGCCCGGGTAACGCCTCCCGTCCCGTCCGAACGGCCGGTACCAGCGGAAACACCGCCGACGCGGTGTCGGTGCAACAGCCGCAGCCCCGGTCGCCGCGGCAAGCCGGGGCAGGAACCGGCCCCGGAATTCGGGATGGTTGAGCCGCTCGGTCGCCGAACCGGGAAGGCGTCGGGCTCCGAGTGGAACTGGCGTCCTGACCTGCATGGACGCAACCATCGGTGAGGGGCGTGGCCGAGCGCCCCGGTCTGCGGGCCGTGATCGATGCGTGGTCGGCACCCTTTGTGATCAAACTGTCACGGGGGGTGAATTGGTCGATTGTCCTTGCCATCGGGTTGCATGGGGGCATGGACAACCTGGAGCTCCGCACCGAAGCCGATGCCGTTCTCGCCGAACTCGTCGGTGACCCGAGCGGTTCGGCACGGCTCCGGGAGGACCAGTGGCAGGCGGTGGCGGCTCTGGTGGAGCAGCGCCGTCGTGCGCTGGTGGTACAGCGCACGGGTTGGGGCAAGTCGGCGGTGTACTTCGTGGCCACCGCTCTGCTGCGCCGGCGTGGCGCCGGCCCGACGGTGATCATCTCGCCGCTGCTGGCACTGATGCGCAACCAGGTCGAGTCGGCGGCGCGGGCCGGCATCCACGCGCGGACCATCAACTCGGCCAACCCGGAGGAATGGGAGACGATCTACGGGGAGGTCGAGCGCGGTGAGACCGATGTTCTCCTCGTGAGTCCGGAACGCCTCAATTCTGTTGATTTCCGCGATCAGGTGCTGCCCGAGCTCGCGGCCACGACCGGTCTGCTCGTGGTCGACGAGGCGCACTGCATCTCCGACTGGGGCCACGACTTCCGCCCCGACTACCGGCGACTGCGGGCGATGCTGACCGAGCTGCCCGCCGGCGTGCCGGTGCTGGCCACCACGGCGACCGCCAACGCGCGGGTCACCGCGGATGTGGCCGAGCAGCTGGGCACCGGTGCCGGCGAGGCCCTGGTGCTGCGCGGCCGGCTGGACAGGGAGAGTCTGCGGCTGGGTGTGGTCCAGCTGCCGGACGCCGCGCACCGCCTGGCCTGGCTCGCCGAGCACCTGGACGATCTGCAGGGTTCCGGAATCATCTACACCCTCACTGTCGCCGCGGCCGAGGAGGCCACCGCCTTTCTGCGTCAGCGCGGCTTCCGCGTGGCCTCGTACACGGGGAAGACGGAGAACGCGGACCGGCTGCAGGCCGAGGTCGACCTGCAGGAGAACCGGGTGAAGGCACTGGTCGCGACATCGGCGCTGGGTATGGGCTACGACAAGCCGGACCTGGGTTTCGTGGTGCATCTGGGTTCGCCGTCCTCGCCGATCGCCTACTACCAGCAGGTGGGCCGCGCCGGCCGCGGGGTCGAGCACGCCGATGTCCTGCTGCTGCCGGGCAAGGAGGACGAGGCCATCTGGCGTTACTTCGCCGATACGGCCTTCCCGCCCGAGGCACAGGTCCGTCAGACCCTCTCGGCCCTCGCCGGTGCGGGACGGCCGCTGTCAGTGCCGGCCCTGGAGGCGGCGGTGGATCTTCGGCGCAGCCGACTGGAGTCGATGCTGAAGGTGCTCGATGTCGATGGCGCGGTCAAGCGGGTGAAGGGCGGCTGGACCGCCACGGGAACCGAGTGGGTGTACGAGGCCGAACGTTACGCGTGGGTGGCTCGGCAGCGAGCTGCCGAGCAGCAGGCCATGCGCGATTACGCGAGCACGTCCCAGTGCCGGATGGAGTTCCTGCGCCGACAGCTGGACGACGAGGGCGCCGCCCCGTGCGGTCGTTGCGACAACTGCGCGGGAGCCTGGGCCGATCCCGCTGTCTCGACGGAGACGTTGACGGGGGCGACGAAGGAACTGGACCGCCCGGGGGTGGAGGTCGAGCCGCGCCGGATGTGGCCGACGGGGATGCCCGCACTGGGCATCGACCTCAAGGGGCGCATTCCGGCCAAGGAGCTGTGTTCCACGGGGCGGGCCCTCGGACGGCTCTCGGACATCGGCTGGGGCAACCGGCTGCGTCCGCTGCTGGCCGAGAACACGCCCGACGGTCCGGTCCCCGACGACGTACTGCGGGCCGCGGTGGCGGTCCTCGCCGACTGGGCACGCTCCTCGGGCGGTTGGGCACCGAACGTCCCGGACGCCTCGGCCCGGCCGGTGGGAGTGGTCGCTGTACCGTCCCTGACCCGACCCCAGTTGGTGGGCTCCCTCGCCCGGGGAATCGCGACCACCGGCCGCCTCCCCTTTCTGGGCACCCTGACGTACACCGACCCGAGCGGCGCGCACGCGGCACGCCGAAGCAACTCCGCCCAACGCCTCCGGGCGCTGTCCGGCAGCTTCGCTGTCTCCGAGGAGCTGGCTGATGCCCTGGCGAGTTCTCCGGGTCCCGTCCTGCTCGTGGACGACTCCACCGAGTCCGGCTGGACCCTCGCAGTCGCTGCCCGCCTGCTGCGCCAGGCAGGCAGCGAACAAGTCCTTCCGTTGGTCCTCGCTGCGGCTGGCTGAGATGTCCCGTGCTCGTGCCCGACGAACCACAGCTCGGCGTGCCGAGTTCGGGGGTGACGACGCCGAAGCACGTCCCCGGCCCGGCGTCCCCGCCGCTCATGACGACCTCGTCCTGGCCCCCTTGCCAAGGATCCCGACAACCGCCCCGCATCAGCGGCCGGGGTCTGCGGCCGCCTTCGTGAACTTGCCACCGCAATCCCAGCACCCGGTGCCGGATCCCGTCGGCTCGGCGCGGACGTGAGCCCGCCGTGATTCAAACGAGACGCCCTAACCGATCGAGAAGGTGGCACCGGGCGCGGCATGGTCGACGGGACCGTCGAACCGGGCCGAGGCGCGTGCCACCGCCTGCTGCGGGGTGAGGAACCGGCCGACGTGGGTGACGATCAAACGGCCTGCCCGGGCCGCGTCGGCCGTGTCGCCGGTGTCTTCGGGCGTGTGGTGCACCTGTTCGCCCTCGGCCGGCGCATGGGCGCTCTCGGCCTCGCACAGCAGCACATCGCACCCCTCGGCCAGCTGTGTGAGGTTCACGCACGGCGCTGTGTCTCCGGAGTAGACCAGCGATCGGTTCGCGGCCTCGATGCGTACGGCGAAGGCCGGGATGCCGTGCGCCACCGCCCGGCTGGTCAAGGTGAGTGCGCCGACACGTGCCTGATTCCCGTCGTGCAGCTCATGAATGGCGAAGGCGGACTCGACCGGGCTGCTCTGCGAGGTGTTCGTCAGGAAGTGGACGAGCCGTGCGGCGATGCCTGGCGGCCCAAACAGGGGGATGGGCGCGGCGAGTTGTATGTCCGCGAACAGTGCCGCGTAGTAGGCGGTGAGCAGATCCGCGCTGTGATCAGCGTGCAGGTGCGAGATCCAGATCGCGTCCAGCTCATCGAGCCGGACGTGCCGCTGCAACTGCGCCAGCGTCCCGCTGCCCGCATCCACCCAGACCCGAGTGCCGCCGCTGGACACCAGATAGCCGGAGCACGGGTTGTCCACGCTCGCATAGGGCGTCGCAGACCCCAGGACGGTGAGACGGAGAAGATCGCTGGCCATCCGGGGAGTCTATAGAACACTTGATCCATAAGCAGTGACGTCTCTCCCGTGAAACGGCGCTGTGCGGCTGAGCGCCGGGTTGCCGTCTGCTGCTGCGCGCCCCGCGGCTGTGCTGCCAGGCCGAGGTGAGACATCGCCTGCCGCTACCAGCCCGCCTCCACCATCTGCGGAATGGGCGGCGACTGGCACGACGTCATCGCGTCCCCACGCCGAGGGGCGCTCCGGTGGGGAGGTCGAGGAAGGTCCGTCGGTGTAGAGCAGCAACCCGTCTCCGGGCTCGATCCGCAACCGGCTGGTCTCGAAGGGGACGCTCTGATCGAAACCCGCAGCCAAGCCCTCGACACGCGACTGGCCGTCCTCCTGCGGTTCCCCGCGACATCGCCGCGTCGGCTGGAGGAAGAACTCCCCCAGCCGCTGCCGCCGGACAGGAACCCGCTCCACCGCATCCGGGCGCTCCCGTACCGGTCGCCGACCGCAGTGTCAGTGCCGCCTGCCATCCTGGTGGGATGCCTGGCGGCGCCCATCACCGAAGCCGATGCCGCCGCCGGGCACACCCCTGCGCGGGGCCAACACGGAGCACGGCACTCTGTCCCGAGTCATGAGCCGGCAGCGGCCGCCCTTCAGCGATCGGTCACACGCCTGCCCACACTTTCTGAACTGGTCACCCGGGTCGGCGCTCAAATGAAAAAGCCGCAGGAGCCCTGAACAACGGACAGAGACCGTGTGTGGACAAGACAGGGTCTCCGGGCTGACCAACAGCACATCCACCTCCCCGGCCGCCACCTCGGCCTGGACCGTGTGCCCCCATGCAACCCGATGGCTACGACAAACCGCCAACGACCTCGCGACCCCTGTGGATAACTTTATCCACAGGGGTCGCGGAAAGGGGCCGCTCGCGGGACGGTCATGCCATGAACCAGCACGACGAAACCAACGGTCCGGTCGAAGAGCAGCAGATCACCCTGCGGGGCCCTGCCGAGCTCGCCGACGCCCTCCCGTACCTCATGGGGTTCCACCCGAACGACAGCGTGGTCATGGTCGCCCTGCACGGTGGCCGAGGTCGTTTCGGCGGGCGGCTCAGGCTCGGCATCCCACAGTCACCGCAGGAATGGCCACCCGTCGCCGAGCAGCTCGCCGAGTGTCTGATCAAGGGGAGCGAGCGGCGAGGACAGCGTCCTGACGCGATCGTCGTCTTTCTCTGCCAGGATCCTGCCGAAGGCGAGAGCAGCAGTCGGATCATGGAGCGGCTCCGGCCCCTCGCCCAGCGTCTGCGGACAGCGTGCGGCGCGCTCGACGTGCCCGTTCTCGAAGCACTCTGCATCTCGGACGGCCGGTACTGGTCGTACTGCTGCCCGGATGAGCGCTGCTGTCCGGCCGAAGGGAACCCATTGGCCTTGCCCGGCACCTCGGTGATGGCGGCCGCCGCCGCATACGCGGGTATTCAAGTGCGCGGAACGCTGCGGGAGATGGAAGCCAGGCTCATGCCTCTGCGCACCCCGGCCGCTGCGGAGCAGCAACGGGCTCTCGACTCGGCCGGGGCCGAGCTGATGCCGAAGATCTTGGACGAGGTGGGACGCAGGGACGTGGCCCGGGAGACCTTGGGGCTTGCCCGGAGGCTCATGAAACGGCTCAGCGAGGCGCCGGTCGTGGTGCCATCCGCCTCGGACTTCGATGACGACCGGTTGATCAGTCACGACGAGGCCGCCACGGTGATCCTCGGGCTGCAGGACCGGGACACCCGCGACAAGGCCGCCGAATGGATGGAAGGGCCGGAAGCAGGCTCCGCGTTGCGGCTCTGGCAGGCGCTGTCCCGTCGCTGCGTCGCACCGTACGAGGAGCACGCCGCGGCGCCGCTGACCTTGGCAGAGTGGGTCTCCTGGTCGACGGGGGACGAGCCGGCCGCACGGGTCGCGCTGGGGCTCGCCCTGCGCGTGGACCCCGGGTACACCTTTGCTCAACTTCTCCACGAGGCGTGCAACCAGGGGCTCGATCCGGAGACGCTTCGCCGTTGTCTCCGAGGGGAACGCCGTGCCCGGACGATCCGGCGAGTCCAACGCACGGACCGGAGCACACGGCCTCGCACGGTACGCCGGACCGCCACGCGGCCGAGGAAGACTCCATCCGGCTCCGCCCGACCCGGTACAGCTGCTGCCCGACGGCGGCCCGGGCAGGCCTCTCCCGGCCGCCGCGGATCCAGGGACGGTCGTTGATCTCCGCGCCTCGCCGCTCCGCGACACGTCTGATCAGCGTTCCGACAGGGAGAACCCCCTGATCCGCACCGCGCGGGGAGCGACGGTTGCGAGAGAAGGCCGACGTTCGTTCCCTGCACCGTGGGGGACGGCTCAGGAGGAGTCCAGGAGTGTGCACGGACTCGGTGATCTCCAGGCCGCTGGTCGGCGTCCGGGGATTCCCGGCCAGTGAGCGCTGGGGGCGCCGAACATCCCGCCCCGCGTCGCAGCGGCGCTCGGGCCGGGGATCCGCCCTCCGGACGCTTCCGTCGGGCAACGACGTCGGGCCCCGACGAGGAATCCGGCGCCTTGACGGACGACGAGTACGGCGCCGAGCAGCGCGACGAGCACGGCGAAGGCGGTCGGGCCGAAGAGCATGGCGAAGGGAGTGTTTATCGTCAGGCAGACGACTATGATCACCGCATGCCGCCCTACGACCCGTCGACCTTCCCGCCCTTCGCTGTCACCGTCGACCTGGTTGTGCTCACGGTGCGCCGCCATGCGCTCTGTGCGCTGGTGGTTCGCCGCGGTGAGCCGCCCTTCCAGGGGCGATGGGCACTGCCCGGCGGGTTCGTCAAAGCCGATGAGGATCTCGGGGCCGCGGCAGCGCGTGAACTCGTCGAGGAGACCGGGCTGTGTGCCCAGGATCCGGCCGCGCCGGCAGTGGGCCATGGCGCCCATCTGGAACAGTTGGCCACCTACGGCGACCCCGGGCGCGACCCTCGGATGAGGGTGGTGAGCGTTGCTCACCTCGCTCTGGCCCCCGACCTGCCGGCCCCACGGGCGGGCGGCGACGCGAACAGTGCGCGTTGGGCGCCGGTGGGGGATCTGCTCGGCCCGGAGGGCGGGGTAGGCCATGAGGGCGAAAATCAGGCTCCGCTGGCCTTCGATCACGCGCAGATTCTTGCCGACGGTGTCGAACGGGCGCGTTCCAAGATCGAGTACTCCTCTCTGGCCACCGCTTTCTGCCCGCCGGCGTTCACGGTCGGTGAGCTTCGGAGGGTGTACGAGGCGGTATGGGGCGTGGTCCTCGACCCGCGGAACTTTCACCGCAAGGTGACAGGAACCCCCGGATTCCTCGTGCCCGCGGGCGGGACGACCACGCGACAGGGCGGCCGTCCCGCCCAGCTCTTCCGTGCCGGAGCGGCCACGGTCCTCAACCCGCCGATGCTGAGGCCGGAAGTCTGACCTCACGGAACACTCGTAAGGTCAGTGCTGCGCAAAAAGTCGGATATGTCGCGTTATCTTGCTGCGGTACCCGCCCTGCCGCCGAGCGGTCTCACCTCCCGCGAGAGAAGCGATGCTCCAGGCCATCGGACTCACCAGCTCCCCCCGCCGCGGCCTTCCGGTCGCCGTGGACGACCTCACCTTCGAAGCCCGGCCCGGCCACGTCACCGCACTTCTGGGGGCTCCCGGTTCGGGCAAGACCGCGGCTCTCCGCCTGATGCTCGAACTCGACTCGGGCCGGGGGGTCACCTACTTCCGGGGCAGACCGTTGCACCGCATCCGCCACCCGGCGCGTGAGGTGGGCGTACTCCTCGGGGATGTGCCGGGTCACCCCGCCCGCACCGTCCGAGGCCAGCTCCGCATGCTCTGCGCCGCCGCAGGCGTGCCGGCGTCCCGGGCCGACGAATTGCTCGAAGCCGTCGGTCTCGCCGGACTCCGGGACCACCGCATCGGCACGCTCTCCCTCGGCATGGACCGCCTGCTCGCCCTCGCTTCGGCGCTGCTCGGTGACCCGCACACGCTGGTCCTCGACGACCCCGCAGAAGGCCTCTCTCCGCGCGAGGAGTACTGGGTGCATGAGCTGCTGCACTCCCATGCGGGCCGGGGCGGGACCGTTCTCTACACCACGGCCGACCCCAAGGAGGCCGCGCGAGCCGCCGACCGCGTGGTCACCATCGAGCACGGACGCCTCGTCGCGGACCAGAGCGCCGACGACTTCTCCCGGACTCGCCTCCGTCCCCGGGTCGTGGTACGGACCCCGCACGCGGCCCGCCTCGCTGCCGTCGTCGGTCGCGAGGCCCGAGCGGCCAGACGCTCGGTCGAGGTGGTCACCGAAGCGAGCGGCCGCCTCTCCGTGTACGGCTCTACCTGTGCGGAGATCGGCGACGCGGCGTTCCGGCACGGGCTCCCGGTGCATCAACTCGCCGACGAGGTGGCCGACACCGGTCCCGCAGGCGCCACGACCCCCGCGGACCATGCTCACGGCGAGAAGGAAGCCGCACCGCAGCCTGCCGCGCGTGCGTCCGGCGCGGAACCGCTGCCGTCGATCCGACGCCGCCCGGCCCGCAGCCCGCTCCGGCCCCTGCGGTACGAACTCCGTCGCCTCCTCGGGGTCAGAACGGCAACGTTGGTCATGGCCGCCGTTCTTGTCGCCTCGGTCGGGCTCTCCGTCCTCCTCGCCCGCTCCGGCCACGCTCAGCTGCCGAAGGTGCTGGCGGCGTGGCCGTCATCGCTGCCGTTGCCCCCTGCGGCAATCGGCGCAGGAGTGCTCGGCGCCATCTCGTTCGGCGACGAATTCCGCTACCCCGCTCTCGCGGCGGGCCGAGGCTCCGTCCCCCGCCGCCTGGGACTCCTCCTCGCCAAGCTGCTGGTATCGGCGGGCGTCGCCCTGGTGCTCGCCCTGGCTGTCGTGCTGGCCGCCGCCGAAGCTCTCCACCTGGTCTATGGCGACGATCTGCTGCGGATTCCGCCGAATCCGGTAGCCATGGGTGCAAGTTGGGGAGGGCTGACCGTGGGCTGCGCCTGGGCGGGTCTCCTGGCTGCCGGCGTCTTCAGAGTGGCGACGGCGGGCGTCGCCGCGGTGCTGGCCATTCCCGTGCTCGTTGTTCCGCTTGTCCAGAACGTGCTGACGGGATCGGTCTCTCGTCCGATCGACGGCCTTCCGGGCCGGCTTCGAGAGCTGATGTGGCCGCGCTGGCCGCACGAGACGGACCGATGGGTGGCGGTCGTCGTGCGCGTGGTGACGCACCCCGTGGGGACCGCACTGTCACTGTCGTTGTCGGTCCTGATCTGTGCGTATCTGTTCACCAGCCTTCGCAGCAGGGTCCGTTGGTGATCGCGGCGCGGTGATCGAGCGCTCGCAGCCCCGCAACTTCCCGGAAGTCGCCCGATTTCCACCAATAAGGCGTCAATTGGGGGGTGGGTGCCGATCACCCTTTCGTGTGCTTTTCACCAAAGACCTCAAGGGCCGGGCGAGCCGCGCCGACAAAGGATGCGTGAGTACCCTTGCGCACACCATGATGACCGCCGCCCGCTCCGCCGATTCCGGCCTCGCCGGCCCGGGTGAACTCGATCGCTACCCGTACGCGGAGGCGCCGGCCGGCGAGCGCGCCCCTCTTCGTTCCTGGGACGGCCCCGATGCCGAGCTCGGCCGGGCGGGTCGGCGGGGCTCGGCCAGTCGTGGCCGCGGCCTCCACGGCCAACTCGTTCAGCAGTTGGGTCAGATGATCGTCTCCGGCGACCTGGGCGCCGACCGTCCTCTGGTGCCGGAGGAGATCGGCCAGCGTTTCGAGGTCTCCCGCACCGTCGTACGCGAATCGCTGCGCGTCCTTGAGGCCAAGGGCCTGGTCAGCGCCCGGCCCAACGTGGGTACCCGGGTCCGCCCGGTCAGTGACTGGAATCTGCTGGACCCCGACATCATCGAATGGCGCGCCTTCGGCCCTCAGCGCGAGGACCAGCGTCGCGAACTGGGGGAGCTCCGATGGACGATCGAGCCGCTCGCTGCCCGTCTCGCCGCAGGTCATGGCCGCGAGGACATCCAGCAGCGCCTGGGTGACATGGTCGAGATCATGGGGCATGCACTCGGGCAGGGTGACGGGATCACCTGCTCCAGGGCCGATGTGGAATTCCATTCCCTGCTCATTCAGGCGGCTGGCAATCGCATGCTCGAGCACCTCTCCGGCATCGTTTCCGCGGCCCTGCAGGTCTCCGGCGGCACCGTCACGGGCTGCGACCGTCCCACTGAGGCATCCCTCGGTCACCATGCGCGAATCGTCGACGCCCTCGCGTCCGGTGACTCGGCGGGCGCCGAGGCGGCCATGCGTCAACTGCTCGTCGTCCACCCCGAGGTGGAGCGGGTGGTGCCCGCGCCCCGCGAGCACTGAGCGCAGCACGGCCAGGGTGTACGAACCACGTGTCGCCGGGCCCAGGCGGTCCGGCGGCACAATTGTGGTGGGATGGCACTCCTGGTCACGTTCGTCGCAAATGAGGTGTGACTCGGGCCACGCGGATTGGGCGTAACACTCCTCGAAACAGTGCGATGACTTAAGAGGTGACCGCCACGGAAGGAATACAGCAGCCGTTCAGTGCGCTGTGCAGTTCTGAGGCCAAACCCGCGCCGTCGGTACATTCCCAGCCCGACGGTCGTCGGCTCCAGCCCTCTCCAGGGCCGGGCCGGAAGCCGTTTCCATCGTTCCGAGAGGTTGTTCGTGTCGGCCAGCACATCCCGTACGCTCCCGCCGGAGATCGCCGAGTCCGAGTCTGTGATGGCGCTCATCGAGCGGGGAAAGGCTGATGGGCAGATCGCCGGCGATGACGTGCGTCGGGCCTTCGAGGCTGACCAGATTCCGCCAACCCAGTGGAAGAATGTTCTGCGCAGCCTCAACCAGATCCTCGAGGAAGAGGGTGTGACGCTGATGGTCAGTGCCGCGGAGCCGTCGAAGCGTGCCCGCAAGAGCGTCGCAGCAAAGAGCCCGGTCAAGCGCACCGCCACCAAGACTGTCGCGGCCAAGACGACCGTGACCAGGACCGTCGCGACCACTGCCGCCCCGTCGGCAGAGACCGTGGACGTGGTGGCTGAGGACGCTGCCGCGACCGGCCCTGCGAAGAAGGCAGCAGCCAAGAAGACGGCCGCAAAGAAGACCGCCGTGAAGAAGACGGCGGCCAAGAAGACAGCAACGAAGAAGTCCGGAAAGTCGGACGACGAGCTCCTCGACGGCGACGAGGCGGCCGAGGAAGTAAAGGCCGGCAAGGGCGAGGAAGAGGAGGCCGAGGGCGAGAACAAGGGTTTCGTCCTCTCCGACGACGACGAGGACGACGCTCCCGCGCAGCAGGTCGCCGTCGCCGGCGCCACCGCCGACCCGGTCAAGGACTACCTGAAACAGATCGGCAAGGTTCCCCTCCTCAACGCGGAGCAGGAGGTCGAGCTCGCCAAGCGCATCGAGGCCGGTCTGTTCGCCGAGGACAAGCTGGCGAATTCGGACAAGCTCGCGCCGAAGCTCAAGCGCGAGCTGGAGATCATCGCCGAGGACGGCCGCCGAGCCAAGAACCACCTTCTGGAGGCCAACCTCCGTCTCGTGGTTTCGCTGGCCAAGCGCTACACCGGCCGCGGCATGCTCTTCCTGGACCTGATCCAGGAAGGCAACCTCGGTCTGATCCGCGCGGTCGAGAAGTTCGACTACACCAAGGGCTACAAGTTCTCCACGTACGCCACCTGGTGGATCCGTCAGGCGATCACCCGCGCCATGGCCGACCAGGCCCGCACCATCCGTATCCCGGTGCACATGGTCGAGGTCATCAACAAGCTCGCCCGTGTGCAGCGTCAGATGCTCCAGGACCTGGGCCGCGAGCCCACGCCGGAGGAGCTGGCGAAGGAACTCGACATGACCCCCGAGAAGGTCATCGAGGTCCAGAAATACGGTCGTGAGCCGATTTCCCTCCACACCCCGCTGGGTGAGGACGGAGACAGCGAGTTCGGTGACCTGATCGAGGACTCCGAGGCGGTCGTGCCGGCCGACGCGGTCAGCTTCACGCTCCTCCAGGAGCAGCTGCACTCGGTGCTCGACACGCTCTCCGAGCGTGAGGCGGGCGTGGTCTCGATGCGCTTCGGTCTCACCGACGGCCAGCCGAAGACGCTGGACGAGATCGGCAAGGTCTACGGGGTGACGCGTGAGCGCATCCGTCAGATCGAGTCGAAGACCATGTCGAAACTGCGCCACCCGTCGCGTTCCCAGGTGTTGCGCGACTACCTCGACTAGGGATTTCCGTTTGGATCGGGGCGCGACACCGGGGCATGTGAGCCCGGCCTGATCCAAACGAGAGATCCTGGGCCGCAGAAAGTACGCGCGGAGGGCCGGGTTCCCATGGGGGAGCCCGGCCCTCGGCCTATCTGGGGGTGCGGTGAATGACGAGTGGGATGACTCTGGGTGGTGATGGTTCACCACAGAGTCAGGAGTGCGCATGTCCCGTACCGTCTTCCGTGTCATGGCCGGGGTGTTCGCCCTGGTTGCCGCCACGGCCGTGATACCGCTCGGATCCCCTGCTCAGGCCGTTGCGAACAACGTCGTCATCGGTGGTGAGCCGGCGCACGTCAAGGACAGTCCCTGGGTCGTGGCGCTGTCCAGCCGCGACCGGTTCGGCGGCAAACGCGCAGGCCAGTTCTGTGGGGGCGTCGTCGTGGGACCGAAGAAGGTGTTGACCGCTGCGCACTGCCTGAGCCGGGAGGCTCTCGGTGTCGAGTTCGGCAAAGTGCGCGATCTTCGGGTCATCACCGGCCGGGACTCCCTGCTCGGGGCCGACGGCAAGGAGATCGCGGTGCAGAAGGCATGGAGCAACCCAGGATTCGACCCCGTCACGAACGCGGGAGACCTGGCGGTGCTCACTCTGGCCGACTCGTTGCCTGCGAAGAGCGTGGTCCCGATGGCCGAGTCCGGTGACGCGGGGTACACGCCGGGCACCGGCGCCGTCGTCTACGGCTGGGGTGACACGACCGGCAACGGTGACTACGCGTCGTCCCTTCACTCCGCCAAGGTGAGCGTTTTGCCGGACAGTCTCTGCGCGCAGGCCTACCCGGGGGGCAGGGACGGCACGTACAACCCCTCAGCGATGCTCTGCGCGGGCGAACTGCTGGGTCGGTATGACGCATGCCAGGGCGACAGCGGAGGGCCGCTGGTGGCCGGTGGGCGGCTCATCGGGCTGGTGTCCTGGGGGAACGGTTGCGCTCGGATGGGGAGCCCGGGTGTCTACACGCGGATCTCCGCCGCGATCGGCTGGATGCCGGGTGGTGGCTGAACGGCATCGTCGCGCAGCTACGAGAACGGGCGGCTTCCCTCTTCGGGAAGCCGCCCGTCGGCCGGTCCGGGACCTGCCCCAGGCTCGTCGTGGATGCGAGGTGTCAGTGTTCCTCTTCGGTGGCTTGGGCCTGTACGGCCGTCAGCCGGTCCGTCTCATCCTGTATTTCCGCGGCGATCTTCTTGAGTTCCGGCTCGAACTTGCGACCGTGGTGGGCGCAGAAGAGCAGTTCACCGCCGCTGATCAGGACGACGCGCAGATATGCCTGGGCGCCGCAACGGTCGCAGCGGTCTGCTGCGGTCAGCGGGCTCGCGGGGGTCAGAACAGTAGTCACGTCGCCTCTTCTCTAGCTCGACGAGCTGTCGTACCAGGGTCAACATCCAACCAGGCCGAAAACGTTCCCGCTCGTGGCTTTTCTTCGAAACTTCTTCTCAAGATGGCTGTTTGTTGCCGGTTGGCGGCGAATGTGCCGTATTGCGTAGCGCTACGGTTTCGCGTTGCTTGTCGTTGGTGGATCCTCCCGGCCGGCTTGCCGGTTTGTTCATGAGGACGTGCCCGGAGCCTAAATGGTTCATGCCTGGAAGGGAACGTGATGTGCGCGTCACTCCTGCGAGGGATCGAACGTGTATGCGAGGCTGGACTAGTGTGAGGGTTCTCGGAGGGTGGCGTTACAACCGCTCTACCAGGCCTCGGTACCCTCTCAGCGGCGACCGAAGCCGAGCCCGATACCCACCTGGGCCCCAAATGAAATTCAGCGAGGAGCGAACCGCGTGACCGCCGATACGTCCGTGCCGTCCACTGCGCTGCTGACCGGAGCAGACCGAGACGGTTCCAACTACACCGCGCGGCACCTGCTCGTACTCGAGGGGCTCGAAGCGGTTCGCAAGCGTCCCGGGATGTACATCGGATCCACCGACAGCCGCGGTCTCATGCACTGCCTCTGGGAGATCATCGACAACTCCGTCGACGAAGCTCTCGGCGGCTACTGCGATCACATCGAGGTCATCCTCCACGACGACCAATCCGTGGAGGTCCGGGACAACGGGCGCGGCATCCCGGTCGACGTCGAGCCCAAGACGGGGCTGTCCGGCGTCGAAGTCGTGATGACCAAGCTGCACGCCGGCGGAAAGTTCGGCGGCGGCTCCTACGCGGCGTCGGGTGGTCTGCACGGAGTGGGCGCCTCCGTGGTCAACGCGCTCTCCGCCCGGCTCGACGTCGAGGTCGACCGCAACAGCGCGACCCATTCGATCAGCTTCCGGCGCGGAGTGCCCGGGATCTTCACCGAGCAGGGGCCGGACAGTCCGTTCGACCCGGCCAACGGCCTGCTCAAGGGCAAGAGGGTGCCCAAGGCGCGCACCGGTACCAGGGTGCGTTACTGGGCGGACCGGCAGATCTTCCTCAAGGACGCCAAACTCAACCTGGAGACGCTCCACCAGCGGGCCCGGCAGACTGCCTTCCTCGTCCCTGGGCTCACGATCGTCGTCCGCGACGAACGGGGTCTCGACGGCGAGGGCAAGACCGAGGAGACCTTCCGTTTCGACGGCGGAATCAGTGAATTCTGCGAGTACCTCGCCCAGGACAAGGCGGTCTGCGACGTTCTGCGCCTGACCGGCCAGGGCACGTTCAAGGAGACCGTGCCGGTCCTGGACGAGCGCGGGCACATGACGGCGACGGAGGTCACCCGTGAACTCGCCGTCGACATCGCCCTGCGCTGGGGCACCGGGTACGACACCAACCTCAAGTCCTTCGTCAACATCATCGCCACCCCCAAGGGCGGCACGCATGTGACCGGATTCGAACGCTCCGTGACCAAGACGGTCAATGAGGCGCTGCGCTCCGCCAAGCTGCTCCGCGTCGCCGAGGACGACATCGTCAAGGACGACGCGCTGGAGGGCCTCACCGCTGTCGTCACCGTGCGGCTGGCGGAGCCGCAGTTCGAGGGCCAGACCAAGGAGGTGCTCGGCACCTCGGCGGCCAATCGGATCGTCGCCAATGTCGTGGCCAAGGAACTGAAGGCATTCCTGACCTCGACGAAGCGCGATGCCAAGGCCCAGGCCAGGGCGGTCCTGGACAAGGCCGTCGCGGCCGCACGGACCCGTATCGCGGCCCGCCAGCACAAGGACGCGCAACGCCGCAAGACAGCGTTGGAGTCCTCCTCGCTGCCGGCCAAGCTCGCCGATTGCCGCAGCGACGACGTGGACCGCAGCGAACTCTTCATCGTCGAGGGCGACTCCGCGCTCGGTACGGCCAAACTCGCCCGGAACAGCGAATTCCAGGCGCTGCTGCCGATCCGGGGCAAGATCCTCAACGTCCAGAAGGCATCCGTCTCGGACATGCTGAAGAACGCCGAGTGCGGGGCGATCATCCAGGTCATAGGAGCCGGGTCGGGGCGCACCTTCGACATCGACGCCGCTCGCTACGGGAAGATCGTCCTGCTCGTGGACGCCGATGTCGACGGCGCGCACATCCGCATTCTGCTGCTGACGCTTTTCCAGCGCTACATGCGGCCCATGGTCGAGGCGGGCCGGGTCTTCGCCGCGGTACCCCCGCTGCACCGGATCGAGCTGGTCCAGCCCAAGAAGGGCCAGGACAAGTACATCTACACGTACTCCGACAACGAGCTGCGCCAGCGGCTGCTGGAGCTCCAGCGGAAGAACATCCGGTACAAGGAGTCGATCCAGCGCTACAAGGGGCTGGGCGAGATGGACGCCGACCAACTGGCAGAGACCACGATGGACCCCCGGCACCGCACCCTGCGGCGGATCAACATCGGCGATCTGGAATCGTCCGAGCAGGTCTTCGACCTGCTGATGGGCAATGAGGTGGCGCCGCGCAAGGAATTCATCACCAGCTCGGCCGCCACCCTGGACCGCTCGCGCATCGACGCCTGAGCGATGCCGTCTCCACCCGGGGGTGGAGACGGCGACTCCACCCGCGATCGACCCCTGAGCCGATCACTGGCAGATCACGACAACGACGACGGCGACGATCACCAGGATGTTGACGGCCCGGACATGGCTGCCTCCGAGACGCGAGAAGGTTGAACGCCTTCGACGCTACGGAAACAGCCAGGTCGGGGGCGGTGAGCCGTCGCGGCCGGTGTGGAAGGACCGCGTGTGACGCGCACGACCTGGACGGCCTGGCCGTCCCGTGAAGCCCTCTCGCCGGGGGCGTCGCACCCGCCCGCGCGCGGTGATCGCCTGGTCCGTCCGGGTCGCTCTGCTCACGGGCATGCTGTGGGGCACTTTCACCAGCGGACGGTTCGGCCCCTGGGAGGTGGCCCTCGGGCTGGTGTGCGTCGTGGGCTGTGCGGTCGCCGCGTGGGCCTTCTTCCGGGCCAGCCTGGAACACCGGCTGTGGCCTTCGCTCGGACTCCTGGCGCTGCTGATGGCGGCGGCATTCGGGGCGCAACAGGCCGGCGCAGGTGTGCCCGCGGTGATCCTGTGGTGTGGTTGCGCGGTTGCTGCCGGCCGGTCCCGGGGAGGAGGGTTTCGTGGTGAGTCTGCGGGTGCCCGCGTGAACGCGCGGGTCGTGGTTGCCGATGACCAGTCGGTGGTGCGCGAGGGAATCGTGATGCTGTTGGGGCTGCTGCCCGGAATCGAGGTGGTTCCCGCGCTGCAGGCAGGGGCCCGGGGTTACCTCACCAAGGACGCCGGAGGCGATGAGATCGTGCGGGCCATTCAGGCCGTGCTGTCGGGCGAGGCCGGACTCTCGCCTTCTGTCCAGCGCCGCCTTCTGGAGCGCGTCACCACGCAACCCCGCCGCCCGGCCCGGCCCCCGAGCCGCAGTTTCCCGACGGTCTGACGCCACGTGAACTCGAAGTGCTGGTCCTGATTGCGGAGGGGCTGTCCCATCCGGAGATCGCCCGCAGGCTGCACATTTCGCAAGCGACCGTGAAGAGTCACATCAACAATCTCTTCGCCAAGGCCGGCGTGCGCGATCGGGCACAGGCCGTTCGCTACGCGTACGTTCGGGGCCTCGCACAGCCGCCCGGGTCAGCCTTCACCTGAAGAGGTGAAGACGACCGAATGAAGTGCCCGGGATCTTCCCCATCTGCCCATTCTTGGGTACGCGGCCGAAGTGGTCCGTGGACAAGGGGAGTTGTTCGGTGGAGAAGGAAGCAGGGCGTGAGGCCGTAGCGACGCGGCTCGACGACCCGTGGTACGACGAGTCCGCCTCCGGATGGGGCGAGCTGAACCGCGCGGGGAGCTTCGCCCCCGCAGGGCCGCCCGGGCCCGCGAATCCTCGGTGCGGCCGCACCGAGGCGGCGGACATCTATCTGGAGGTGCAGCACAGCGAGGCATTCCGGGAAGTGCGCCGTCGCTACCGGCGGTTCGTCGTCCCCGCCACCCTGGCCTTCCTCGTCTGGTATCTCGCCTATGTCGTCGTCGCGACCACGGAACCCGGGCTGATGGCCCGTCCGGTGGCCGGAGCGGTCAATGTCGCGATGGTTGCAGGGCTCGGACAGTTCCTCTCGACCTTCCTGCTCACCGGGGCGTACGCACGACACGCAAGGCTGCGCAGGGACCGGGCCGCACTCGAATTGCGCTGGGAGACGCAGGAGATGACGCGGGGGATCGGGCGTTGAACGGGAACCACGAAACGTTGGCGCTCCTGCTGTTCAGCGCCTTCATCGCAGTGACGCTCGCCATCACCACCTGGGTGAGCCGCAACCGGCACGGCTCGGCCGAGGAGTTCTACGCGGGCGGCCGGTTGTTCTCCCCCATGGAGAACGGTTTCGCCATAGCGGGCGACTACATGTCGGCTGCGTCCTTCCTCGGTATCTCGGGCCTGATCGCGCTCTTCGGCTATGACGGCATGCTCTACTCGGTCGGCTTTCTCGTGGCCTGGCTCGTCGTCCTGCTCCTGGTCGCCGAACTGGTCCGCAACTGCGGCCGGTTCACTCTTGCCGACGTGGTCGCGGCGCGGATGGCGGAGCGCCCGGTCCGGATCGCCGCGGGCACCTCGTCCGTGACCGTCTCCGTGCTCTATCTGGTGGCACAGATGGTGGGCGCGGGCAGTCTGGTCGCGCTGCTGCTCGGCGGTACGAGCGGCGCGGCCCGCTCCTGGACGGTGATCGGTGTCGGGTCGCTCATGGTGATCTATGTGTCGCTCGGCGGGATGCGCGCCACCACCTGGATCCAGATCGTCAAGGCCGTTCTGCTGATGGCGGGAGCGGTCGTGCTCACCGTCCTCGTCCTGGTTCACTTCCACGGCAACTTCAACGCCTTGCTCAACTCCGCAGCCGAACGGAGCGGCCACGGGAGCCGGTTCCTCTCGCCCGGTCTCCGGTACGGCGGAACCTGGACGGCACGCGTCGACTTCATCAGTCTGGGTCTGGCCCTGGTACTGGGCACGGCGGGACTGCCGCACATCCTGTCGCGGTTCTACACCGTGCCCACCGCCCGTGCGGCCCGACGCTCGGTCGTCTGGTCCATCGGGCTCATCGGCAGCTTCTACCTGATGACGATCGCGCTCGGATTCGGGGCGGCGGCACTGGTCGGCACGGCTGAGGTGCGGGCGTCGAACCCCGCGGGGAACACTGCCGTGCCGCTGCTGGCCCTGGTGCTCGGCGGCGGTGAGCGGTCCACCGGGGGAACGATTCTGTTCGCCGTGGTCGCCGCTGTCGCGTTCGCGACCATCCTCGCCGTCGTCGCGGGGATCACCCTGGCCTCGTCCGCCTCCGTGGCCCATGACCTCTATGCCTCGCTCAGGCGTCCGGGCGCCAAGCAGCACAGCGAGGTCGCTGTGGCCCGGGTCGCCGCAGCCGGGATCGGGGTGGCCGCCATCGGGCTCGGTCTGGTCGCCCAGGACCTCAATGTGGCGTTCCTCGTGGGGTTGGCCTTCGCCGTCGCCGCTTCGGCCAACCTTCCGGTGCTGCTGTACTCCCTGTTCTGGCGCGGGTTCACCACGCGGGGAGCGGTCTGGTCGGTCTACGGCGGGCTGATCCCGGCCGTGCTGCTCGTGATCCTCTCCCCGGTGGTTTCCGGCAGCCCCACCTCGCTCTTCCCCGGCGCCGACTTCCAGCTCTTCCCCCTGGAGAACCCCGGCCTGGTCTCCATTCCTCTGGGCTTCCTGGCCGGCTGGATCGGAACGGCCACCTCCACCGAGCCACCCGACGCCGCCAAGCATGCGGAAACCGAGGTACGGGCGCTGACCGGGGCCGGAGCGGTGTAGCCGCGCGCTCGCATCGTGCCGCCCGGGGATCTCAGGCCTGTCCTGCCTGACCAGTTCAGCAGTCGTAGGTGACCGGCCCTTGGAAGGTCGGGTTCGCCCTGTGGTGCGAGGCATGCCACCGCCGAGCGGACCCTCACCGTTTCGCTCCAGCCGTCACCGCTGCGTGCGGTGCGGACCGTATGAAGAACGGGGCGGGACATCTGTGGCGGTGGGCAGTGGCTGAGGGGGCCGGGGGCCTGTGTACCGGCCGCTGGGCCGCATACGCAACGGCCGTTCCCCGTACTCCTCCAGTGCGTGCGCGATCCAGCCCGCCGTGCGCGACACGGCGAACACGGTCTCGCCCGCATCCGCGGCCATGCCGGAGGAGACCGAGAGCACGGCGAGCGCCAGGTCGACATTGGCGTGCAGGGGCGCATGGCGAGCGGTCGTCGCGACCACGTCGCGCGCCGCAGCGAGCGCCCGTGCCGCTTGTGGAACGTCCGCGAGCAGGGCGAACAGGGCCTGCGCCCGAGGGTCCTCGGAGATGTAGAGGCGATGACCGAGTCCTGGCACCCTGCGTCCGCTGCGGAGATGGTCCGCGACCACCGGGACCGCACTGCCCCGCTCCAGGACCTCGGTCAGCATCCGGTGTGCCAGGCCGCTCGCCGCGCCGTGCAGTGGGCCCTCCAGAACCCCGAGGCCCGCGGAGACCACCGCGTACGGATGGGCATGGGCGGACGCCGCGACCCTGGCGGCCAGCGTCGACGCCGCGAGATCGTGGTCGATCAACAGAGTGAGGGCGGTGTCCAGTGCGGCGACCGACGGCTCGTCGGCCGGACGGGTGGTGAGTTTCGGCCACAACCGCCGTGCCAGTCGAGTCCCGGTTCCGTCCGCCCCCCTTTCTGACGCGACACTCTTCGAACGCCCGCCCTTGGCCAGGGGAAGGGCTTCGACCAGGGTGGGGATGAGGCTCCGTGCGCCGGCGAGCACCGCTTCGCGCGAGAGGTCGAAGCGGAGTGGATCGGCCGTCGCCGCGGCGATCGCGGCCACCCGCAGCCGGTCCGTCGAGCCACTGTGCGCGGGCAGCGACTCGACTGCCCGGTGCGCCGCGGACAGCGCTTCTGCGCGTGCCGTGAATCGGATGCCGGGCCGCAGCTCGCCGGTCCAGAGCCATTCGGCGACCTCTTCGTAGGGGTACTGACCGGCCAGTTCGGTCGCGTCGACGCCGCGGAAGTAGTAGCGGTCGCCCTCGATCAAGGTGATGCCGGTGCGGAAGACCAGGTCGCCGGTGGCGGGGAAGGGCTCCCGGCGGCCCGTGCGCCGGGCCAGCGCATCGACCTCCGCGGCATCGAACGTGCTGCCGCGTCCACCGGGAGCGCGTGTGCTGCTGAGCTGCCCCCGGCTGACGTACGCGTACACCGTCTCGGGTTTCACACCGAGCCGTTCGGCCGTCTCGCGGGTGCTGAGCCGTTGCGGAGCGGACGCTGCCGGGACGTCGCCGGGCGCTGCTTGATCCTTCATGTCGTCAACCGTATCCATATTGATTCAATCAACATTGACATCATTGAAGTCAATCATGGATGGTCAAATCAATATTGATGAGTCCATCGGGACGCAGACGGAGGAAGAGATGCAGACCACCACCGACGGAACCTCGCTCGACGTACCCCGAGGGCTTGCGGGCGTCGTCGTCACCGATACGGCCCTCGGCGACGTCCGCGGGCGCGAGGGCTTCTACCACTACCGGCAGTACTCGGCGATCGAACTCGCACAGACCCGCAGCTTCGAGGACGTCTGGTACCTGATGTCCGAGGGCACGCTGCCCGATGCCGCAGCCCGAGCCGCATTCGCCGCCCGCACCGCGGCGCTGCGCCGGCTGCCCGCGGAAGTGCGGGAGGCCCTGCCCGCCATAGCCCGAGCGGGAGCCGTCTGCGGACCTCTGGCCGGTCTGCGTACCGCCCTCTCGCTCCTCGGCGCCTCGGCCGGCTTCCGACCGGTGTACGACATCGATGCCGACCAGCGCCGCGGTGACGCCCTGACAGCCTGTGCCGCCGTCCCCACCGTGCTGACGGCCCTGCACCGGCTCGGCCGGGGCCTCGAACCGGTCGAGCCGCGTGACGACCTGCCGCACGCGGCCAACTACCTGTACATGCTGACCGGTTCCGTGCCGGACGCCGCACGCGTCAGGGCCGTGGAGCACTATCTGATCTCCACGGTCGACCACGGCTTCAACGCCTCGACCTTCACCGGCCGGGTGGTCGCCTCCACCGGTGCCGACGTCGCAGCCTGCCTGGTGGCGGCCGTCGGCGCGCTCTCCGGACCGCTGCACGGCGGAGCGCCCAGCCGCGCCCTCGACACCCTGGACGCCATCGGCACCCCCGACCGCATCGACGGCTGGATCCGCGAACGGGTGCTCGCCGGCGAGCGGATCATGGGATTCGGTCACCCCGTCTACCGCACCGAGGACCCCCGCTCACGCATGCTCCGGGGCATCGCCCAGGGCTTCGGCGGCCCGCTCGTCGACTTCGCCGTCGAGGTCGAGCGGCAGGTCGAGGCGATCCTCGCCGAGCTCAAGCCGGGCCGTGAGCTGCACACCAACGTCGAGTTCTACGCCGGAGTGGTCATGGAGCTGTGCGGGCTGCCACGGGAGATGTTCACGCCGACGTTCTGCGCCGCGCGGGTGGTCGGCTGGAGCGCCAATATCCTGGAGCAGGCGGAGGACTCGAAGATCATCCGTCCGGCGGCCCGATACGTCGGTACGCCCCCGCCGCAGCCGGTCCCGGCGCCCTGACGTCCCCGAGGAAGGTCACTGTTGAGCCCGTCGTCCCCGCCCCGCAAGCAGCAGATCCCGGTCATCGTCCTCGCGGGGTTCCTGGGATCCGGCAAGACGACGCTGCTCAACCACCTTCTCCGCAACCGTTCCGGGAACCGGATCGGTGTCATCGTCAACGATTTCGGTTCCATCGAGATCGATGCCATGACGGTCTCCGGGCAGGTCGGCTCGACGGTCTCGCTGGGCAACGGATGCCTGTGCTGTGCGGTCGACGCGAGCGAACTCGACACCTTCCTGGAGACACTGACCAGGCCCGCCGCCCGCCTCGACGTGATCGTCATCGAGGCCAGCGGACTGGCGGAGCCGCAGGAACTCGTACGCATGCTCCTGGCCAGCGACAATCCGCACATTGTGTACGGGGGGCTGGTGGAGGTCGTCGACGCCGCGGAGTTCGATGCCACCCGACGGCGCCATCCGGAGATCGACCGCCATCTCGCCGTCGCCGATCTTGTCGTCCTGAACAAGACGGACCGGGTCGGGAGCGAGGAACAGGCCCGTATCCGGGACGCCATCGCGGCGACAGGTGTCCCGGCCACCGGTGAAGGGGCGGGCGGCGGCGCGGCTGCCGTCATCTGTGCCACGTACGGACGTATCGATCCCGAACTGCTCTTCGACCCGGCGCTGAGGCCGGACGGTGAGGAGAGGGCGCGCCAGCTCACCTTCGAGGATCTGCTGCTGGCGGAGCGCGCAGAGGAGGAGACCGACGGGCACGAGCATCACCTGCACGCCGCGTACGAGAGCCTCTCCTTCACCGCGGCCGTCCCCATGAATCCCCGTCGGCTGATGGAGTTTCTCGACTCCAGGCCGCAGGGCCTCTACCGGATCAAGGGATTCGTCGACTTCGGCGTCGGCGACCGCGGCAACAAGTACTCGCTGCACGCGGTCGGCAGGTTCCTGCGGTTCGACCCGCAGCCCTGGGCGCGCGACGAACCGCGCCTCACCCAGCTGGTGCTGATCGGTTCGGGCATCGACCCCGAGGCCCTGCACAAGGAGCTGGCCGACTGCCGCGAGAGCACGGCACCGGCGCCCGACGCGACGCAGGACGCCGCGCATGAGCGAAGCATGTGGGGCGTCCTGCGGTACGTACAACGGCCCGACGACGAAGCCTAGAGAAACCGGCCCCGTCTCCGGTCCGGCCGCCTACACCGGGCCCGCGATCACCGCGACCGGCTTGACCAGTGGCGTCCCCGAGCCATCGCGCCTCGGGTCCGGCTCCGACAGCTCGGTCGGCGCGCCGTTCTTCTGTGCGGCGCGGGCAGGCGTCGCGCCCGCCCAGCCGAACACCAGGACGTCCTCGCCCTTGAGGAACCGCTGGCAACGCACCCCACCGGTGGCCCGGCCCTTGCGCGGATACTGGTCGAACGGGGTGAGCTTGCACGTCAGCACCGAGTCGTCCAGCGTGCCGTGCGAACCGGCCACCGTGAAGACCACCGCGTCCGCTGCCGGATCCACCACGGTGAACGAGATCACCTCCGCGCCGGCCGCGAGCTTGATCCCCGCCATGCCTCCTGCCGGCCGTCCCTGCGGCCGCACCTGCGCCGCCGGGTAGCGCAGCAACTGCGCATCGGACGTGATGAAGACCAGATCCTCCTCGCCCGTGCGCAGCTCGGCCGCGCCGACGATCCGGTCACCGTCCTTGAGGGTGATGACCTCCAACTCGTCCTTGTTGGCCGGGTAGTCCGGGACCACCCGCTTGACGACTCCCTGCAGGGTGCCGATCGCCAGGCCGGGGGAGGCCTCGTCGAGGGTGGTGAGGCAGATGACCTCCTCGTCGCTCTCCAGCGTGAGGAACTCCGACACCATCGCCCCACCCGAAAGATTGGGTGCCGCGTGGGTGTCCGGCAGCTGGGGCAGATCGATCACCGCGAGCCGCAGCAGCCGTCCCGTCGACGTCACCACACCCACATCACCGCGAGCCGTCGCCGGCACGGCAGAAACGATCACATCGTGCTTGGCACGCTTGGCGTCCTCGGTGAAGACGATCGGATCGTCATTGGCGGTACGGGCCAGCAGCCCGGTCGACGACAACAGCACCCGGCACGGGTCGTCCGCCACCTCCAGCGGCACCGATGCGACCTGCGAACCGGCCGACTCCAGCAGAACCGTACGCCGATCGGTACCGAACTTCTTCGCGACCGCGGCCAGTTCGGAGGAGACGAGCTTGCGCAGCTCGGTGTCCGAATCGAGGATGGTGGTCAGCTTGTCGATCTCGTCGTTGAGCCGGTCCCGCTCGCTCTCCAGCTCGATCCGGTCGAACCGGGTCAGGCGGCGCAGCGGGGTGTCCAGGATGTACTGGGTCTGGATCTCGCTCAGCGAGAAGCGTTCGATCAGCCGCTCCTTCGCCTGCGCCGAGTTGTCACTGGACCGGATGAGCCGGATGACCTCGTCGATGTCGATCAGCGCGACGAGCAGGCCCTCGACCAGATGCAGCCGGTCACGGCGCTTGCCCCGGCGGAACTCGCTGCGCCGGCGCACCACGTCGAAGCGGTGGTCGAGATAGACCTCGAGCAGCTCCTTGAGCCCCAGCGTGAGCGGCTGTCCGTCCACCAACGCCACATTGTTGATGCCGAAGGAGTCCTCCATCGGCGTCAGCTTGTACAGCTGCTCCAGCACGGCCTCCGGAACGAAGCCGTTCTTCACCTCGATGACCAGGCGCAGGCCGTGCTCGCGGTCGGTCAGGTCCTTCACGTCCGCGATGCCCTGGAGCTTCTTCGACGAGACCAGGTCCTTGATCTTGGCGATCACCTTCTCCGGTCCTACGGCGAAGGGCAGTTCCGTCACGACCAGGCCCTTGCGGCGCGCCGTCACGTTCTCCACGGAGACGGTCGCGCGGATCTTGAACGTGCCGCGCCCGCCGGCGTACGCGTCCTTGATGCCGCCCAGGCCGACGATCCGGCCACCGGTCGGCAGATCGGGGCCGGGGACGAACCGCATCAGGGTCTCCAGGTCCGCGCCCGGATGCTTGATCAGATGCCGGGCGGCGGCGATGACCTCGCCCAGGTTGTGCGGCGGCATATTGGTCGCCATGCCGACCGCGATCCCGGACGACCCGTTGACCAGGAGGTTCGGGTACGCGGCCGGGAGAACGGTCGGCTCCTTCTCCTGGCCGTCGTAATTCGACTGGAAAGCGACGGTGTCCTCGTCGATCGACTCCGTCATCAGCGACGTCGCGTCGGCCATCCGGCACTCGGTGTACCGCATGGCGGCCGGCGGGTCGTCGTTTCCGAGCGAGCCGAAGTTCCCGTGGCCGTCCACCAGGGGGAGCCGCATGGAGAACGGCTGTGCCAGACGGACCAACGCGTCGTAGATCGACGCGTCGCCGTGCGGGTGCAACTTGCCCATGACCTCGCCCACGACACGGGCGCACTTCACGAAGCCGCGGTCGGGGCGCAGGCCCATCTCGTTCATCTGGTACACGATGCGGCGATGCACCGGCTTCATGCCGTCACGGGCGTCCGGCAGGGCCCGTGAGTAGATCACCGAGTACGCGTACTCAAGGAAGGAGCCCTGCATTTCGTCGACGACGTCGATGTCGAGGATCTTCTCCTCGAAGTCGTCCGGCGGCGGGGTCTTCGTGCTGCGGCGGGCCATCGCTGCTGCGACTCCTTCACGGATTCTGTTCGGGCAACCTGAGACTCTGACGTCGACCATTGTGGACCGCCGCACTGACAACGCCGACCTCGACCCGTCCCAGGAGCCGCTCCGGACCCCTGCCAGGTGGTTCCACGGTCCGTCGGGAAGGGGGCGCGCCCCTCTTTCACGCGAACTTCCGCGGTATGGGAACTTCGTCAGGTGTCTGTGCGCTTGCTTACAGTGGCAGGTCTCGCAGGAAATCCAGTATCGCGATCGAAGGGACGTACATGCCCATGGGTCACACGGCCACAGCCCGGGCCGGCTCCGGCGGCTTGACAGCGACCGAGCACCGTCTGGCCAACGGCCTGCGCGTGGTGCTCTCCGAGGACCATCTGACCCCGGTCGCCGCGGTCTGCCTCTGGTACGACGTCGGTTCGCGCCACGAGGTCAAGGGACGCACCGGTCTGGCTCACCTCTTCGAGCACCTGATGTTCCAGGGCTCCGGCCAGGTCAAGGGGAACGGCCACTTCGAGCTGGTGCAGGGGGCCGGCGGTTCGCTCAACGGGACCACCAGCTTCGAGCGCACCAACTACTTCGAGACGATGCCCACGCACCAGCTGGAGCTGGCCCTCTGGCTGGAAGCCGACCGCATGGGCTCGCTGCTCGCCGCGCTCGACGAGGAGTCCATGGAGAATCAGCGGGACGTCGTCAAGAACGAGCGACGCCAGCGCTACGACAACGTTCCCTACGGTACGGCGTTCGAGAAGCTGACGGCCCTGGCCTATCCCGAGGGCCACCCGTACCACCACACGCCGATCGGCTCGATGGCCGACCTGGACGCGGCGACCCTTGAGGACGCGCGCGCCTTCTTCCGTACGTACTACGCGCCCAACAATGCGGTGCTCTCGGTCGTCGGCGACATCGATCCCGAGCAGACGCTCGCCTGGATCGAGAAGTACTTCGGCTCCATCCCGTCCCATGACGGCAAGCAGCCGCCGCGCGACGGCACGCTCCCCGAGACCATCGGCGAGCAGCTGCGCGAAGAAGTGCACGAGGAGGTTCCGGCGCGGGCGCTGATGGCCGCCTACCGGCTGCCGCACGACGGCACCCGTGAGTGCGACGCGGCGGATCTCGCGCTGACCGTGCTCGGCGGCGGCGAGTCGTCGCGGCTGCACAACCGTCTGGTGCGCCGTGACCGTACGGCCGTGGCGGCCGGATTCGGGCTGCTGCGGCTGGCCGGTGCCCCCTCGCTCGGGTGGCTGGACGTCAAGACGTCCGGCGGTGTCGAGGTGCCGCAGATCGAGGCCGCGGTCGACGAGGAGCTGGCCCGGTTCGCGGCCGAGGGCCCCACGCCCGAGGAAATGGAGCGTGCGCAGGCTCAGTTGGAGCGGGAGTGGCTGGACCGGCTCGGTACGGTCGCGGGCCGCGCCGATGAACTGTGCCGGTTCGCCGTGCTGTTCGGTGACCCGCAACTCGCCCTGACCGCGGTACAGCGGGTGCTCGACATCACCGCGGAAGAGGTCCAGGCCGTCGCCAAGGCCCAGCTGCGCCCCGACAACCGGGCGGTGCTGGTCTACGAGCCGGTCGAATCGGCCGAGCCCGCGGACGCAGCGGACACCGATGAGACCGACGCCGACGACACCGACGCGCACGAAGGGGCGGACAAGTGACCGACGCTGCCGCGACTGGAGTTTCGATGCAGTACCACCCGCAGCCCGCCCCCGGCGTCGCGCGGCCCTGGGCCTTCCCCGCGCCGGAGCGCGGCGCCCTGCCCAACGGCCTCACGGTGCTGCGCTGCCACCGCCCCGGCCAGCAGGTCGTGGCGGTCGAGATCTTCCTCGACGCTCCTCTGGACGCGGAGCCCGAGGGCCTCGACGGCGTGGCCACGATCATGTCGCGGGCGCTGTCCGAGGGCACCGACAAGCACACCGCCGAGGAGTTCGCCGCCGAACTGGAGCGCTGCGGCGCCACCCTCGACGCGCACGCGGACCACCCCGGAGTCCGGGTCTCCCTGGAGGTCCCGGCCTCCCGGCTGGCCAAGGCGCTCGCGCTGGTCGCCGAGGCGCTGCGATCGCCCGCCTTCGCCGACAGCGAGATCGAACGGCTGGTGCGCAACCGGCTCGACGAGATCCCGCACGAGCAGGCCAACCCGGCCCGGCGAGCCGCGAAGCAGCTCTCCAAGGAACTCTTCCCGGCCACGGCGCGGATGTCGCGCCCGCGCCAGGGCACCGAGGAGACGGTTGAGCGGATCGACTCGGCGGCCGTGCGTGCCTTTTTCGACGCCCACGTCAGGCCGTCCATGGCAACCGCCGTGGTCGTCGGTGACCTCACCGGCATCGACCTCGACGCGTTGCTCGCCGACACGCTCGGTGACTGGTCGGGCGACGCCGCCGAGCCGCGTCCGGCCCCGCCGATCACGGCCGACGACACCGGCCGAGTGGTGATCGTCGACCGTCCCGGCGCGGTGCAGACGCAGCTGCTGATCGGCCGGATCGGCGCCGACCGGCACGACAGCGTGTGGCCGGCCCAGGTGCTGGGCACGTACTGCCTGGGCGGCACGCTCACCTCCCGGCTGGACCGTGTGCTGCGCGAGGAGAAGGGCTACACCTACGGCGTGCGGGCCTTCGCCCAGGTGCTGCGGTCGTCGGCCCCGGACTCCGCCGCGGGGGCGACCGGTGCCGCGATGCTCGCCATCAGCGGATCGGTGGACACGGAGTCCACCGGACCGGCGCTGGAGGACCTGTGGACGGTCCTGCGGACCCTGGCGGCCGAGGGGCTGACCGATGAGGAGCGCGAGACGGCCGTGCAGAACCTCGTGGGTGTCGCACCGCTGAAGTTCGAAACGGCGGCCTCCGTCGCGGGCACTCTCGCCGACCAGGTCGAGCAGCACCTCCCGGACGACTACCAGGCACAGCTGTACGCCCGGCTCGCGGACACCGGAACGGTCGAGGCGACCGCAGCGGTGGTCAACGCCTTCCCGGGCGACCGCCTGGTCACGGTCCTCGTCGGTGACGCTGCGCAGATCGAGGAGCCGGTCCGCGCCCTGGGCATCGGACAGGTGTCGGTGGTCGCCGGCTGACGGTCGTCGTACGCCGGACGACCGACCCGGCGCGGGTGCGGGTGCGGGTGTGGGCGTCGGCTGCCCGGTCGCGTGCGACAGATCGCTGCCCGACTGTCACGTTCGATCGGACACCGGCGGAGCTCCCGACCACGCGCGGGTCGGCCCGGAGGCGTTCCCGGCTTTGCACGGGGCGCCCCGGCGGAGCATCCGCAAGAGCAGGTCGCACCGGCTGAGTGCCGGTCGCCCCGGTAGATCCACGATTCGCCGTGGGTGTGCATACCGGGACAAGAGGGAGGCCTTGTGCGTCGCGTTCGCCAGGGTCTCCCTTTTGTCCGTTCCGGGAGGAGGTTGCCTGTCCGCCCTGTGGGATGCGCTACAAAACGGCCTGTCCGTTTGGTGAATGAAGGCGGCCCCGCTTAGCGTCGGCCGGGCTGTCCGCCACTCGTATGCCGCAACCGTGACATACCGGGCAGTCATCGCCGAGTCCCCGTCAGGCGCGAGCCTGGGGAGCCGGGGACCCACGCAGTCCCTGGGGTGAATCGGATGCCTGATCCTCGGTGAGGCCGGGGCGTCCGTAGGAGACCTTCCTGCTCCGAACCCGTCAGCTAACCCGGTAGGCGAGAAGGAAGGAAAGGATCAGCCACTCCATGGCTTTCACCCGTGCCGCCGGGAAGCATCGTGCCCCGAGCCGACTGACCCGCGGGAGCGCGAAGATCGCCGGCGCCGCGGCTCTGGCGACCACCGGAGTCATCGGCGGCATGGCCTCTCCGGCCCTCGCCGCGGACACCGGGACTCCCTCCGTCAGTGAGACCGGTCTGAACCAGATCATCGCCATCGAGGGCGCACTCGCCGACCAGATCGCCGCCCAGGCCGACGCGCAGAAGCACCAGGCCGATGTCGCGGCCGATGCGAAGGCGGAGGCGGAGGCCCAGCGCAAGGCCGAGGCCAAGAAGAAGGCAACAGAGGCGAAGGCCAGGGCGGAGCGCGCGGCCGAGGCGCGTGCCGAGAAGGCGCGTGCCGCCCGGTCCGCCGAGCGCGCCCGTCTGGGCTCCTTCCAGCTCCCGGTCGCCGGCTCGTACGTCACTACCGGTTACAAGTCCAGCGGCTCGCTCTGGTCCTCCGGCAGCCACTCGGGCATCGACTTCCACGCCGCGTCCGGCAGCACCGTCGTCGCCGTCGGCGCGGGAACGGTCGTCGAGGCCGGCTGGGGCGGCGCGTACGGCAACAACATCGTCCTCCGGATGACGGACGGCACGTACACGCAGTACGGCCACCTCTCCTCGATCGGCGTCGCCGTCGGTCAGAGCGTCGGCGCCGGTCAGCAGATCGGCCTCTCCGGCTCGACGGGCAACTCCACCGGGCCGCACCTCCACTTCGAGGCCCGGACCACGCCCTCGTACGGCTCCGACATGGACCCGGTCGCGTACCTGCGCGCCCACGGCGTCAACGTCTGACCGGCGCCCGTCCGCCACACCCCTTCGAAGGCCTCGGCGTCACGCCGGGGCCTTCGTCGCGCCCGACACCCGCGCCCGACAGTCGCGCCCGACAGTCGCGCCCGACACCCGGGTTCGACCGCCGAACCGCCCATGGTGCTGTCCGCCGGGCCGGCCCCGCGCGACCAAAAGGTATTCATGAATTTCCATCTGGCATCGGAAATGTGGCCGCATTGCAATAGAGTCGCAGAACAGGCGTCGGTCGGCCGCGTGTCGCAGGGATCAAGGCGGAGGTTCGGACATGCGCATTCCGGCGCATTCGGTATGCACGGCAATCCGTGACGACATCGTCTCCGGCGTCTTCGAACGCGGCAGTCGGCTCACCGAGGAGTTGCTGGCGCGCCGTTACGGCGTGTCCCGTGTCCCGGTACGGGAAGCGCTGCGCACCCTGGAGTCGGAGGGGTTCGTGGTCACCCGTCGGCACGCGGGAGCCTGTGTCGCCGAGCCCTCCGAGCAGGAGGCCGCCGACCTCCTGGAGGTCCGGGCGCTGCTGGAGCCGCTGGGTGCCGCACGCGCGGCGCAGCGCCGCACCGAGGCGCATCTCAAGGTGCTGCGCGGTCTGGTCGGACTCGGTCAGGAGCGGGCCAGGCGGGGTGAGAGGGAGGATCTGCGCTCACTGGGCGGCTGGTTCCACGAGACGTTGGCGCAGGCCTCGGGCAGTTCCAGCCTGATCGCGACGCTCACCCAGCTGCGGCACAAGATCGCCTGGATGTATGTGGTCGACCAGCCGGTCCGCCCGGTGGATTCCTGGGCGGAGCACGGAGCAATCGTGGACGCGGTGGCGCGCGGCGACGCGGAACGGGCGAGGGTGCTGGCCACCCAGCACGCCGAGCGGGCCACGACCGTGCACCGGCTGCGCGGCACCGACCGGCCGGGCCGTCAGCAGGCCACTTCCCGTACCGGCCGGGTGAGGACTTCGCAACACTCCGTAAACACTTCAGGTGTTCGGAATTAATAATCACGCCGTATACAAAGGGTGGTAATTCCGTTCGGCTCTCTTCGGGTTGCCCGAATTTCCTTCGATCATCCCTGCTCGGAAATGCATGGAGCCGCGGTCCCGAATAAGGGTGCCGCGGCTCTCTTGCAGGAAATGGTTCAGACGGTCTCCGGAAGCTCGTCGAGCCCTTCGGCGACCAGCTTTGCCAGGCGGTCCAGGGCGGCTTCGGAGTCGTCGGCCTCGGATGCCAGCACGATCTCCTCGCCGCCGTGCGCGCCGAGACCGAGCACCGCGAGCATGGAAGCGGCGTTCACCGGGTTGCCATCGGCCTTGGAGATCGTCACGGGGACGCCGGAAGCCGTGGCGGCACGGACGAAGATGGAAGCGGGACGGGCGTGCAGGCCCTCGGCCCAACCGACGTTGACGCGGCGCTCAGCCATGGTTCTGCCCTTCAGGAATCCAATGGTTGTCTAGACCAGTCTCTCATGTGGTGCGCGATGCTCCGGCCGAGCCGCGGCACGCCCAGAACCTGTGCTGCACCGCCGATCGGCCCCCTCAGACTGCCCCGGCCCCAGGCCCTACGCGACCGCTACGGAGCCGTAGTCTTGGCCCATGCAGCCCTCGCCGGAGCAGAGTCCGCAGCACGCGTATCCCGACCACTGGGAAGCGGACGTCGTCCTCCGGGACGGGGGAACCGCGCGGATCAGGCCCATCACCACGGACGACGCCGAACGGCTGGTCAACTTCTACGAGCAGGTCTCCGAGGAGTCGAAGTACTACCGCTTCTTCGCTCCGTACCCGCGTCTGTCCGACCGTGATGTGCACCGCTTCACCCATCACGACTACGTCGACCGGGTGGGTCTCGCGGTCACGGTCGGCGGTGAGTTCATCGCGACCGTCCGCTACGACCGGATCGACGAGCGGGGCAGGCCCGCCTCCGCGCCCGCCGACGAGGCCGAGGTCGCCTTCCTCGTCCAGGACGCGCATCAGGGCCGGGGCGTCGCCTCGGCGCTCCTCGAACACATCGCGGCCGTCGCCCGCGAGCGGGGCATCCGCCGCTTCGCGGCCGAGGTGCTGCCCGCCAACAACAAGATGATCAAGGTGTTCCGGGACGCCGGCTACACCCAGCAGCGCAGCTTCGAGGACGGTTCCGTCCATCTCACCCTGGACCTCGAACCGACCGCGGAGTCGCTCGCGGTCCAGCGCGGCCGCGAGCAGCGGGCCGAGGCTCGTTCCGTACAACGGCTGCTCGCCCCCGGATCCGTCGCCGTCATCGGCGTCGGGCGCACTCCCGGCGGGGTCGGCCGCACGGTCCTGCGCAATCTGCTCGGTGCCGGCTTCACCGGCCGCACCTACGCCGTGAACCGCGCCTTCCCCGCCGACCAGGGCACGATCGACGGCGCCCCCGCGCACCGTTCCGTCGGCGAGATCGACGAACCGGTCGACCTCGCGGTCGTCGCCGTCCCCGCCGACCGGGTTCCACAGGCAGTGGCCGACTGCGGCGAGCACGGCGTCCAGGGCCTGGTCGTCCTCTCCGCCGGGTACGCCGAATGGGGTGCCGAAGGCAGGGAGCGACAGCGGGAACTCGTCCGCCAGGCCCGCACGTACGGGATGCGGATCATCGGCCCGAACGCCTTCGGCGTCATCAACAACGCCGAGGCCGTCCGGCTGAACGCCTCCCTGGCCCCCGAGCCGCCCGCGCCCGGACGCATCGGCCTGTTCACCCAGTCCGGTGCGATCGGCATCGCGCTGCTCTCCGGGCTCTACCGGCGCGGAGCCGGCCTCTCCACCTTCATCTCCGCCGGCAACCGCGCCGACGTCTCGGGCAACGACTTCCTCCAGTACTGGTACGAGGACCCGGGCACCGATGTCGCCCTGCTGTACCTCGAATCGATCGGCAATCCCCGCAAGTTCACCCGCCTCGCACGGCGCACCGCGGCCGTGAAGCCGGTGGTCGTGGTGAAGGGCGCCCGGCACAGCGGCTCCACCCCGCCCGGCCACGCGGTGCCCGTCAGCAGGATTCCCGACGCGACGGTCTCGGCGCTCATGCGTCAGGCGGGCGTGATCCGCGTCGACACGGTGACGGAGATGGTCGACGCGGGCCTCCTCCTCGCCGACCAGCCGCTCCCGGCCGGGCCGCGGGTCGCGATCCTCGGCAACTCCGAGTCGCTCGGCCTGCTCACGTACGACGCCTGCCTGGCCGAGGGGCTGCGCCCGCGCCCGCCCCGCGACCTCACCACCGCCGCCACCCCGCAGGACTTCCGCGACGCACTGACCGAGGCACTCGCCGACGAAGGCTGCGACTCGGTCGTCGTGACGGCGATCCCGTGGGTGGGAGAGGACGGCGAGGCGGAATCGGGCGACGGGGAGGTGCTGGCGACCGCACTGCACGCGGCCGCGGCCGCCGGACCCGCCAAGCCGGTGGCCGTCGTCCATGTGGAGATCGGCGGCCTGGCGGAGGCTCTCGCCGCGGCCACCAGCACGGTCGCGCTGCCGCGTCCCTCGGCCCGGCCCCTCGCCGCCCCCACCTCCACGCACGCCGGAACCACCGCCTCCGCGCAGGCGACTACCACCGGCCCCGGGCCTGCTCCTGCGGCATCCGGCCCCGAACCCGGGTCCACCGGCCCCGTGCGGCCCGTGGCACCGCGTTCCGCCACCACCGGAGCGGACGGAGCGGACGGCGAGGACAGCCCCGGATCCGGCCCCCGTAGCGGCCGGATCCCCGCCTACCCCGCCGCCGAGCGTGCCGTGCGGGCCCTGGCCGAAGCGGTGAGGTACGCGCAGTGGCGACGGCAGGCCGCCGTGCCGGGCAAGGTGCCCGAGTTCCTCGACGACACCATCGACGAGCCGGGTGCCGCCGATCTGATCCATGCCCTGCTCGGCTCCCACCCCGACCCGCGGGGCCGACCGCTCGCGCCTGACGAGGCGCGGGAACTCCTGGGCCGCTACGGCGTCACCGTGCGACCGACCCTCCCGGCCCCCGACCCGGAGACCGCCGTCGCCGCGGCGGCCCGGCTCGGCTACCCCGTGGCGCTCAAGACCACCGCCCCCCATCTGCGCCACCGGGCCGATCTCGGCGGTGTCCGGCTGGACCTCGCCAACGAGAACGCACTTCGCCGGGCGTACGGCGAACTGACCGACCTGCTCGGCAAACCCGCCGAACTCCAGCCCGTCGTCCAGGCCATGGCGCCGCGCGGCGTCGACACCGTCGTCCGGGCCGCGATCGACCCGGCGGCCGGCGCCGTCCTCTCCTTCGGACTCGCGGGCGCGCCCTCCGAGCTCCTCGGCGACACCGCCCACCGCCTCGTTCCGGCCACCGACCGCGACGCCGCCGAGCTGATCCGGTCCATCCGGGCCGCCCCGGTGCTGTTCGGCTGGCGTGGTGCGGCGCCCGTGGACACCGCGGCGCTCGAAGAACTGCTGCTGAGGGTGTCCAGGCTGGTCGACGACCACCCCGAGGTGGTCTCCATCGCCCTGGAACCGGTCGTGGTCGCCACCCAGGGGCTGACCGTTCTCGGTGCGAGCGTCCGGCTCTCGCCGCCCCCGGCCCGCACCGACCTCGGCCCCCGCCGGCTCCCCAACTACTGACCCGGGCGGCAGGCTTCGTCATCCGTCGCCGGACGGGCGTGAACGCGCGCCTCCCCTCACCGCTCGGGCCCAGGTCGGCCCTGCCGCACAACGTCCCCGGCAGTCGTCCGTCCCCCGTAGGATGGTCCTCATGGCTAAGACCGGTACGACGACCCAGGGGCTGCGCGCGGCGATCGAGCGCAGTGGCTACTACCCGGCCCTCGTGGCCGAGGCGGTGGAGGCCGCCGTGGGCGGTGAGCCGGTCGCTTCGTACCTTGTGCACCAGGAGACCACCTTCGACTCCAACGAGGTGCGGCGCCATGTCACGGTCCTGGTCCTGACCGACAACCGATTCATCGTCAGCCACACCGACGAGCAGAACGCGGACACCAGCTCCCCGACGCCGTACGCCACCACCTCCACGGAGTCGGTCAAGCTGGACCGGATCTCGTCGGTCGTGGTCAGCCGTGTCGTGGCCAACCCCGAGAAGTACGTTCCGGGCACGCTGCCCCGCGAGGTCGTCCTCACCATCGGCTGGGGCGCCGTCTCCCGCATCGACCTGGAGCCGGCCGCCTGCGGCGACCCCAACTGCGAGGCCGACCACGGTTACACCGGCAGCTCCACCGCCGACGATCTGAGTCTGCGGGTCAGCGAGGCCGGTGACGGTCCGGACACCGTGCGCCAGACCCTTGCCTTCGCGCAGTCGCTGTCCGAGGCCACGGCCGCGACCGCGGCGACCGGCCGCTGATGGCCCAGCCGGCCTGGCAGGACCCTGTTCTGCTCCCCGTCGACACCGCCCCGGTCCCGGAGTACGGCAGCGGCTCGCTCTGCGATCTGCTGCCCACGCTCGTCGCCGGCCAGGGCGTACCGGGCTTCACCGCGGCGATCCCCGAACTCGCCCCGGCCGACCGGAACTGCGTGTTCCTGATCGACGGCCTCGGCTGGGAGCAGATCAAGGCCCACCCGGACGAGGCACCGTTTCTGCACTCCCTGCTCCCCACCTCCCGCGGTGGCACCGGCCGTCCGGTGACGGCGGGCTTCCCGGCCACCACCGCGACGTCGCTGGCCTCGGTCGGCACCGGACTTCCGCCCGGCGAGCACGGCCTGCCCGGCTACACCGCGCGCAATCCGGAGACCGGCGAGCTGATGAACCAGCTCCGCTGGAAGCCCTGGACCTCGCCGAAGGCCTGGCAGCCGTACCCCACCGTCTTCTCGCTCGCCGAGGCCGCGGGGGTGCGCACCGCCCAGGTATCCGCACCCGCCTTCGAGCAGACCCCGCTGACCAAGGTCGCACTCAGCGGGGGCTCGTTCCTCGGCCGGCTGTCCGGCGAGGAGCGGATGGACGTCGCCGCGGAGCGGCTCGCCGCGGGTGACCGCTCGCTCGTCTACACCTACTACAGCGAGGTCGACGCCAAGGGCCACCGCTTCGGCGTGGACTCCGACGCCTGGCGGGGGCAGTTGATGTACGTGGACGGCCTGGCCCGGCGGCTGGCCGAACAGCTCCCGCCCCGCTCGGCGCTGTACATCACCGCGGACCACGGCATGATCGACATCCCCTTCGACGAGCGGTCCCGGATCGACTTCGACGAGGACTGGGAGCTGCGTGCGGGCGTCGCCCTGCTCGGTGGCGAGGGCCGCGCACGGCATGTGTACGCGGTCCCGGGGGCCGAGAGCGACGTACTGACCGTCTGGCGGGAAGTGCTCGGGGAACAGTTCTGGGTGGCGAGCCGGGACGAGGCGATCGCGGCCGGCTGGTTCGGCCCGAAAATCGATGAACGTGTCCACGGGAGGATCGGCGATGTCGTCGCGGCGGCCCACGACGACGTGGTGATCACCGCCTCGGTCAATGAGCCGCACGAGTCCGCGATGGTCGGCATGCACGGCTCGATGACCCCCGTCGAGCAGCTCGTGCCGCTGCTCGAAGTACGCTCGTAACCGCGTTTTTCCCCTCGCAGGTCCGTCATCACCGTTTCGCGGACCTGCCTCGCCCCGCCCGAAAGGTCCTCAGCCCCTCATGCCCGAGCTTGTGTTCTTCTCCGGAACGATGGACTGCGGAAAGAGCACGCTGGCGCTGCAGATCGGCCACAACCGTTCGGCGCGTGGCCTGCAAGGTGTGATCTTCACGCGTGACGACCGGGCGGGGGAGGGGAAGCTCTCCTCACGCCTGGGTCTCGTCACCGAGGCCGTCGAGGCCGATGAGGGCATGGACCTGTACGCGCACCTCGTCGACCGGATAAGCCGGGGCGGCCGCGCGGACTACGTGATCGTGGACGAGGCACAGTTCCTGGCCCCCGTCCAGATCGACCAGCTCGCCCGTGTCGTCGACGACCTCGACATGGACGTCTTCGCATTCGGTATCACCACGGACTTCCGGACCAAGCTGTTCCCCGGATCCCAGCGGCTGATCGAACTGGCCGACCGGGTCGAGACGCTCCAGGTCGAAGCGCTCTGCTGGTGCGGCGCCCGGGCCACGCACAATGCCCGGACGGTCGGCGGCGAGATGGTCGTCGAAGGAGCCCAGGTGGTGGTGGGAGACGTCAACCAGCAGGCGGACGAGGTCGGTTACGAGGTGTTGTGCCGCCGTCACCACCAGCGCAGGACGACCAGCGCGAGCGCCCGCGCGGGCGCGCTCTCCCCGGATGTGCTGCCCGTCTCCTCTGCCTGAACCGTCCCCTCCGGTGTCGGGTACGGATGCTTAGGATGACGCTGTGAACACGGTGAGCGCAAAAGAGGCCAAGTCCGAACCGGGCCCCCTGGGCAAGGTGCAGCCGAGGCAGCTGATCGTGACGGTCTACGGACTGTACGCGCGCGACACCGACGGCTGGATGTCCGTGGCCTCGCTGATCCAGCTGCTCGCCGACCTCGGTGTCGAGGGCCCCACCGTGCGCTCCTCGGTCTCCCGGCTGAAGCGCGCCGGACTGCTCGACGCGGAATCGGTCTCCGGAGCCGCCGGATACCGGATCTCACCCGAGACCGAACGCATTCTGCGCGACGGTGATCCGCGCATCTTCGCGGCCCGCAGGGCCACGGTGGACGAGGGCTGGGTGCTGGTGGTCTTCTCCGTGCCCGAGTCCGAACGGGCCAGGCGGCACACCCTGCGCACCCAGCTGACCAGGCTCGGCTTCGGGTCCGTGTCGGCCGGGGTGTGGATCGCACCGGGACATGTGCACGACGAGGCGGAGGACATGCTCGCCCGGCACGGGCTGCGTTCGTACGCCGACCTGTTCCGGGCCGACTACCTCTCCGTGGCCGGGGGCGAGGACGGCGCAGCGGACCTGGCCGCGAAGGTCCGCTCCTGGTGGGACACCGTCCGCCTGCAGCGGCTGTACGTCGAATTCCTCGCGGCGCACCGTCCGGTGGCCGAGCAGATCGCGAGCGGCGGACCGGTGACGGACCGCGAGGCGTTCACGACGTACATCAGGGTCCTCACCGACTGGCGTCGGCTCGTCTACCTCGACCCGGGCGTGGCGCGTGAACTGCTGCCGGCGGAGTGGAGCGGAACCGAAGCATCCGAACTCTTCGACGAGATACATGCCCGACTGGCCGGCCCCGCCCACCGCCATGTCGAACGGGTCCGGGCCGGCTGACCGCCCCGCGGCCCGACGGCTCAGCGAGCCGCCGACCGCAGGATCGTGAACGCCGCGCCCTCCGGGTCCGCCACGGTCGCCACCCGGCCGCTCGATCCCTCCCGGGGCGGCTGCAGGATGTATCCGCCGAGGTCCACCACGCGACGGGCGGCCTCGTCGGTGTCGTCGACCTCGAAGTACGTCATCCAGTGCGGCCCCCGGTCGCGCGGCAGGGCGTGTCCGACGCCGTGCAGCGAGGCCACCGGGCGGCCGTGCAGATGCAGGGTCTGGTAGTCGAAGTCGGCCGAGACCACGGCCTCCGGCTCGTATCCGAAGACCGTCTGGTAGAACTTGCAGACCGTCGACGTCTCGCGGGTCACCAGCTCGTTCCAGACCGGGGTGCCGTGGGCGCCCGCGAGCGCCGTACCCATGTGCGCGGCGGCCTGCCAGATGCCGAAGACCGCGCCACTGGGATCGGAGGCGATGGCGAGCCGGCCCGCCTCACCCGCGTCGAGCGGTCCGACGGCCACCGTGCCGCCGCAGGAGCGGATCATCTCCGCCGTGACATCGGCGTTGTCGGTGGCCAGATAGGTCGTCCAGGCGACCGGCAGATGGCGTTCGGGCGGCAGTTGTCCGATGCCCGCGACCACTTTCCCGTCGATCAGCGCGCGGACGTACGGACCCAGCTGATCCGGTCCGGGCACGAACTCCCAGCCGAACAGGGCGGCGTAGAAGTCCTGGGTCGCGCTCAGTCCGTGCACGATCAGACTCACCCAGCAAGGTGTTCCAGGCGTGCGCCGGGCGGCAGCCTCGGTCATCGTCACTCTCTCCTCGGACCATCGTGGTGGCCGTACGGGGGGAACGGGGCCGGTGTGCCGCCGTGCGGTACAGGATGTGTACGCCCCGTGCAGATGCTTGCACCACCCGGCGCACGATGTGCCCCGGCCGCGCCGCACTTTCCTGGATCTCGACTGAGGGAGACCGGTTTTGTGTGGTACGTCCGCTTCGACGGTATGACGAGTGGGGCGGCTCCTGCGCGAGGATGGCACCCATGAAGCCCATCATCACGGCATCCGAATACGCGAGCGAGTCGGCGGGGCCACGTCCGCCGGTGCTCCTGGACGTACGTTGGCAGCTGGGCGGCCCGCACGGCCGACCCGATTACGAGGCCGGGCACATCCCCGGTGCGGTCTTTGTCGATCTGGACGCGGAACTCGCCGGTCCGGCGGGCGTCGGCGGCCGTCATCCGCTGCCCGATCCGGAGGAGTTCGGCGCGGTGATGCGCCGGGCCGGTGTCTCCCGGGACACTCCGGTGGTCGTGTACGACGGCGGCCAGGGCTGGGCTGCGGCGCGCGCGTGGTGGCTGCTGCGCTGGACGGGGCACGAGGACGTGCGGGTCCTGGACGGCGGTCTCGCCGCCTGGAAGGGAGACCTCCAGAAGGAAGCCCCGATCCCGGCCGAGGGCGACTTCCGGCCGGTCCCCGGTGCGCTGCCACTGCTGGACGCGGACGGGGCGGCGGCGCTGGCTCGTACCGGACTGCTGCTCGACGCGCGGGCCGCCGAGCGTTACCGGGGCGATGTGGAGCCGATCGACCGGGTGGGCGGGCACATCCCGGGTGCTGTCTCGGCCCCGACCTCCGAGAACGCGCGGGACGACGGCCGATTCCTGCCCGCCCGGTCGTTGGCGGCCCGTTTCGAGGGGCTCGGTGCCGACCGGGCGCCGGAGGTCGGCGTCTACTGCGGCTCCGGCGTGTCCGGCGCCCATGAGGTGCTGGCCCTGGCCGTCGCCGGGATCCCTGCGGCGCTGTACGCGGGTTCCTGGTCCGAGTGGTCCGCGGACGAGTCCCGCCCGGTGGCCACGGGCCCCGACCCCCAATAACGAAGCCCGCGCCGCGCGGATCGACCGGCACTGCCGCAGGGCGCCCCGGCCGCGCGTGGCCGGGGCGCATGCGCCGCGAGGAGCGCGTAAGGCACGAGAGGTGCGTAAGACACGAGGGCCCGTACGCAGTGGCGTACGGGCCCTCGTCATGCTGCGGTCACCCCGTTCAGTCCTGCTTCTTGCGGCGCGTACCGAAGACGATCTCGTCCCAGCTCGGCACGGCGGCACGGCGGCCCGGCCGGACGCCGTCCGCCTCGGCCTGGCGATCCGTCGTCCCGGTCAGCCGGTCGCGGTGACCCGCCACCGCCCGCGGCATCAGCACATCCGCATAGGCGGAACCGGCGCCGGCGGAGGCCGCCGCGGCGGGCGGCTCATCGGCCTCCGGTTCCGGCGCGGCGGGTTCGATGGCCGGAGGCTCGGGCGGCGCGGGCCGCTCGGGCACCACCATGTCGCCACGGAAGCTCGGTACCGCCTCCAGCAGGCTGGTCAGCGAATCGCGCTCGCCGGCCGAGATGCCGCCGATGTGCTCCTCGGGCTCGGGGACCGGGGCCGTCGGGCGCTCCATCTGGCGGTCCAGGGCGCGGTCGAGCGGCCTGTCGCGAGGCAGCCTGGCGATCCGGGGCACGAACGGGAAGCTCGGCTCGGGCGCGGCGACGTCGTCGGTCTCGCCGATCAGTGAACGCGCCTCGTCGTCCACGGCCTGGACCAGTCGGCGCGGCGCGTCGTACGTCCAGCTCGCCGAGTGCGGCTCGCCCGCGACCCGGTAGACCAGCAGGACCTCCCAGGTGCCGTCGTCGCGGCGCCAGGAATCCCACTGGACGGTCTCCTTGTCGGCGCCGCGCAGCAGCAGCCGCTCCTGCACCGCCTCGCCGAGCTGGGGGCCGGTGTTCTCGCCGGGACGGCGCACAGGAGTCTTCCGGGCCCGCTCGGCCATGAAGGCGCGCTCCGCGAGCACGGGGCCCTCGAAGCGGCGGACACGGTCGACCGGGATGCCGGCGAATTGAGCGACCTCCTCCGCGGAGGCACCGGCTCGTATCCGGGCCTGGATGTCGCGGGGGCGGAGATGGCTCTCCACCTCGATCTCGATCTGGCCGAGCCGCGCGCGGTCGTTGCGCACGGCGGCTCGCAGCCGCTCGTCGATCGGAAGCGTGTACTCCGTGCTGTCCGCAGCCTTGAGCACCAGTCGTGTGCCGTCGTTGGAGACGGCCACGACACGCAGTTCGGGCATGGGGACCTCCCGGGTGGTGCCTGCCGACGTCACGTGCGTCGCTGCTTCCGCTAGTCGAGTGTGGCCTGCCCGGGTGCAGCCTGCCACAACATTGCCGTGTTGCCCGGCGTGTCGGGCGTGAGCCCTTGATCGCCGGTATGACACGGTGACCTATTGTGCAACACAAAGTGACCGCTGGTCACCTCATGTAGCCAGTCCCCGTGCGATGCCGTGGCGCCGCCGGATCGAGTGCCTCCTTCGGCCCCCTCCCGAAGATCCCGGACGCCCATGCGGGAGTCCGGCCCCAGGGCTCGCCACAGTACTCCATTCGGGCCATGTGGGTGGACCGCCGCGCCGCCGAAGTTCTCGTGAGGTGCGGGAGTTGATTCACCCAGCCCGGTGCGGGCGACCTTCACGCGTGTCCTGCTTCACAGAATCTCCTGAAGCGGAACTATTCACTTCGTTCACATGTCCCTTCCTGTTGCATGGTGGGAGAGATGTCAATCAAGGGCTGGAAATGGTGCAGAAGCCGGAAAGTGACATAAAACCCAAAGAAAGGCGTATAGATCTGAGCCTGCCGCAGGTGGCGGGCAGCGCGGTGGCAGCGGTCGCGGCGGCCGTGGCCGCCTCCCAGCTGGGGGTGTACGGAACGATCCTCGGCGCGGGCGTCATGAGCGTCGTCGCCACCTGTGGCGGTTCGGTCTTCCAGCACTTCTTCCGCCGCACGGGGGAGCAGATCCGCGAGGTCACGGTGCAGGTGAAGCACCCGGGCCGGGAGGTGACCGTGCGTACACGGGAGGCCGTCGACGCGCGCGGGGCACAGGGGGAGCGGCGGCCACCGGCCGGGACCCCCGACGGCGCCGCGGACGCCACCACGGTGATGCCCGCCATGGACGCCACGACCGTGCTGCGTGAGGCCGACGCCACGACCGTGCTGCGCAGCGCGCCGGCGGATCCGGACCGTACGCGGCTGCTGCGGCGGTTCGACGGGACGCGGTCGGCCACGGCGGGCCCTTTGGACCAGGACGAGGAGTTCTCCGAAGCCACCACCCACGGCACCCGGCTCCGCGGCTGGAAGCGGTCGGCGCTCGGGGCGGCCGTCGTCTTCGCCGTGACGATGGCCGGGATCACCACGTTCGAGCTGGTCTCCGGCAATGGTCTGAGCGGCGGCCAGGGAACCACCGTGGGCTCCGTCGTACGCGGTGGGGAACGGGGCTCGGGGTCGAACGACCCGGCACCGTCGACCAGCGAGGAACCCGGCCGGGGGCAGACCCCCGGCCAGGAGAGCGGTGCGACGCCCGGCACGAGCCCACAGGACGGGCGGAGCGGGAACCCCGACGCCGGTCAGGGCGACCGTTCCTCGGCCGATCCGACGCCCAGCCCCACGCCGTCCGACAGCACCGGAAACGTGACCGGCCCGTCCCCGGCGGCCACGTCCTCGCCGGCGGCGCCCGGCAACGGCGGCAGCACCGGCCCGGACACCACGGGTGCGGGCGACGCCCCCGCGCAGGGCGACGGAGCCACCTCGGGCACGGGCACCGGGCAGTGAACGGCCGCGGCGCTCAGTCGCCCAGTACCCGGCGCAGATAGTCGTTGCCGAAGAGCCGGTCCGGGTCCAGCCGGTCGCGTACGGCGGTGAACTCGCCGAACCGCGGGTACACCCCTGCGAGGTACTCGGCATCGCGGGTGTTGACCTTCCCCCAGTGCGGCCGGCCGGCGTGGGCCGTCATGATCCGCTCGACCGCCGTGAAGTACGCCTGGTAGGGCGTGCCCTTGTAGAGGTGGACGGCGATGTACGCGCTCTCCCGGCCCGAGGCCGTGGAGAGCGCGATGTCGTCCGCGGGGGCGGTGCGGACCTCCACCGGAAAGCTGATCCGCAGGGGCGAACGCTCGACCATGGCCTTGACCTCGCGCAGTGCCTCCACGGCGGCCTCGCGCGGCAGCGCGTACTCCATCTCCACGAAGCGCACGCGGCGCGGGCTGGTGAAGACCTTGTACGGGATGTCGGTGTACGTACGGGCCGACAGGGCGCGGCTGGAGATCTTGGCGATCGAGGGAATGGTGGCCGGGACCGCCCGGCCGAGCGAACAGGCCACCTGGAAGACCCCGTTGGAGAGGAGCTCGTCCTCGATCCAGCCGCTGACTCTACCGGGCGGGGCGGCGGGGCCCGCGCTGCGGTTGTTGCGCTTGGTGTTGCAGTTGCCGGTGTGCGGGAACCAGTAGAACTCGAAGTGCTCGTTCTCGGCGACCAACTCGTCGAAATCCGCCGTGACCCGGTCGAAGCCCATCGGTTCCTCGCGGGCCGTCAGCAGGAAGACGGGTTCCACGGCGAAGGTGATCGCCGTGACGACGCCCAGGGCACCCAGCCCGATCCGGGCGACGGCGAAGACGTCGGGGTTCTCCTTCTCCGAACAGGTCAGCACCGTGCCGTCGGCCGTGACGAGTTCGAGGCCGCGGATCTGCGCGGATATGGACGCCGAGTCACGACCGGTGCCGTGGGTTCCGGTGGAGGTGGCCCCGGCGACCGTCTGCTCCATGATGTCGCCCATGTTGGTGAGCGACAGGCCCTCCCTGGCCAGAGCGGTGTTCAGCCGCTTCAGCGGGGTCCCGGCCTCGACGGTCACCGTCATCGCCTCGCGGTCGATCTTCCGGATGCCGGTGAGCAGATCCGGGCGGATCAGCACGCCGTCCGTGGCCGCCGCCGCGGTGAAGGAGTGCCCGGTGCCGACCGGCTTCACCTTCAGCCCGTCCTCGGACGCCCGGCGCAGTGCCTCGGCGAGTTCCGGCACGGAGGCGGGGGACACGGCCCGTACCGGACGGGCGCTGACGTTCCCAGCCCAGTTACGCCACGCGTTCGTCGTCGTCCGTGCGTCGGTGTCGGTCATCTGCCCCGCGCCCTTCCGTAGGAACCGGCCCGCTGAGCCGGCGATACCCCAGGAACGCCACCGCGGCCGCGAGCGCTCCCGCCACGGCGGGCACCGCGTACCCCGCCTCGGCCCCGGACGCGTCGACCACCCAGCCGGCGGCCGAGGAGCCGAGCGCCACGCCGACGGCGAGCCCGGTGCTGGTCCAGGTCATGCCCTCGGTCAGTTTGGTGCGCGGTACGTGCTGTTCGACGAGGGCCATGGTGGTCACCATCGTCGGTGCGATGGCGAGGCCCGCGACAAAGAGCGCCACGGCCAGAAACGGGGCTCCCGGCCAGTTGGAGGGGGATCATACTCACGGCCATCGCACACACACCCACCAGCCACCGGGTGGCAGCCCTTCCCTTGATGTGAAGCAGGCCGAAAACGGCTCCGGCCAGACAGGACCCCAGCGCGTACACGGCCAGCACGAGGCTTGCCGCGGCCTTGTGGCCCCGCTCCTCGGCGAAGGCCACCGTCACCACGTCGACGGCCCCGAAGATCGCCCCCGTCGCCACGAACGTCACCACCAGCACCCTCAGCCCCGTGGAGCGCAGCGCGGAGCCGTCGGTGTGCTGCTCACGCGGATGCGGCACCGGCTCGGTGGCACGCTGCGCGGTCAGCCAGAAGACGCCGACCAGCAGGAAGCCGGCCGCGAGCAGCGGTCCCGCCTCCGGGAACCAGGCGGTGGACAGACCGATCGAGATGATCGGCCCGAAGATGAAGCACACCTCGTCGACGATCGACTCCCACGAGTACGCGGTGTGCAACTGCTGCGGCGATCCGCGGTAGATGTCCGCCCAGCGGGCCCGGATCATCGAGCCCACGCTGGGGACGGAGCCGGCGCCCGCAGCGAAGACGAAGAGCGTCCAGTCCGGCAGCCGCTGCTGCGCACAGATCAGCAGGCCGGCCACCGCCGCCAGCGCGACCAGGGTCACGGGGCGCAGCACGCGGCGCTGCCCGTGCCGGTCGACCAGCCGGGAGATCTGCGGCCCGATCACCGCCGCCGACATCGCCAGCGTCGCGGAGAGCGCGCCCGCGAGCCCGTAACGGCCGGTGAGCTGGGAAACCATGGTCACCACGCCGATGCCCATCATGGACAGCGGCATCCGGCCTAGGAATCCGGCCGCCGAGAACCCCTTGGTGCCGGGGGCGGCGAAAATCGCGCGGTAGGGACTGGGCAAGGAGGGCTCCGGAACAGCGTGATCACACGCGCCAGTAATGCGTGAATATGGCCGGTACAGCTTACGGTCGGGTCGGGCGCCCCGACACGGGGGTGGGCCGGGAGCCGACGTCGGTGGGAGCGCCGTCCGAGGTGGGTGGCAGGATCGGTGCCATGTCCGATCTGCGCGATCCCGCTCCCTACGACGCCCTCCTGCTCCTCTCCTTCGGTGGCCCCGAAGGCCCGGACGACGTGGTCCCGTTCCTGGCCAATGTGACCCGTGGCCGCGGCATCCCCGAGGAGCGGCTGAAAGAGGTCGGCAAGCACTACTTCCTGTTCGGCGGCGTCAGCCCGATCAACGGCCAGAACAGAGCCCTGCTGGACGCCCTGCGCACGGACTTCGCGGAGCACGGGCTCGATCTGCCGGTGTACTGGGGAAACCGCAACTGGGCGCCGTACCTGACCGACACCCTGCGCGAGATGGCCACTGACGGACACCGCCGCATCGCCGTCCTCGCCACCAGCGCCTACGCCTCCTACTCGGGCTGCCGGCAGTACCGCGAGAACGTGGCCGAATCCCTGGCAGCCCTGGAGGCCGAGGGCCTGCCGGTGCCCCGGGTCGACAAGCTCCGGCACTACTTCAACCATCCCGGGTTCGTGCAGCCCATGGTGGACGGTGTCCTCGCCTCGCTGGCCGACCTCCCCGAGGACGTACGGGGCGGGGCGCACCTCGCCTTCACCACGCACTCCATCCCCGTTTCCGCCGCCGACACCTCCGGCCCGGTGGAGGCGCACGGCGACGGCGGCGCCTATGTCGCCGAGCATCTCGACGTCGCCCGGCTGATCGTCGACGCGGTGCGCGAGGAGACCGGCGTGGAGTACCCCTGGCAACTCGTCTACCAGTCCCGCAGCGGCGCCCCGCACATTCCGTGGCTGGAGCCCGACATCTGCGACCACCTGGAGACACTGCACGGCGAAGGCGTGCCCGCCGTGGTGATGGCCCCCATCGGTTTCGTCTCGGACCACATGGAAGTGCTCTACGACCTCGACACGGAGGCCACCGCGAAGGCCGCCGAGCTCGGACTCCGGGTGCGCAGGTCCGCGACCGTGGGCGCCGATCCCCGGTTCGCCGCCGCCGTGCGGGAGCTGGTGCTGGAGCGCGCAGCCGCCGAACAGGGGCGCGGCGCGCGGCCCTGCGCGTTGGGCGAGCTCGGCCCGAGCCATGACCTCTGCCCGGTCGGCTGCTGCCCGGCGCGGGCTCCCAGGCCCGCCGCCGCGGGCGCCGACAGCCCGTACGCGTGACAAGCCCCTGCCGCACGTCAGAGCCCCCTGGAGCGCCGTGACCGACCCGAACCCCACCGAACTGCTCGACCTCGCCCTGGAGGCCGCCCATCGCGCCGGTGTGCTGCTGCGCGACGGCCGTCCGGCCGACCTGGGAGTGGCAGCGACCAAGTCCAGCCCCATCGACGTCGTCACCGAGATGGACATCGCCGCCGAGAAGCTGATCACCGGTTTCCTCGCCGAGCGCCGCCCCCAGGACGGCTTCCTCGGTGAGGAAGGGGCCAGCGCGGCGGGCAGCAGCGGTATCCGCTGGGTCATCGATCCGCTCGACGGCACGGTGAACTACCTGTACGGACTGCCGACATGGGCCGTCTCCATCGCCGCCGAACGGGACGGCGAACGGATCGTGGGAGTGGTGGAGGCCCCGATGCGCCGTGAGACGTACCAGGCGGTGCTCGGCGGCGGGGCGTACGCGAAGGGCGGTGCGTACGGTGCCGGCACCGCGCTGCGCTGCCGGCCCGCGCCGCCGCTCGACCAGGCGCTCGTCTCGACCGGCTTCAACTACGTCGGTCACGTCCGGAAGCACCAGGCGGACGTGGCCCAGAAGCTGATTCCGCGGCTGCGTGACATCCGGCGCAGCGGTTCCGCCGCCGTGGACCTCTGCGATGTCGCGTCCGGCCGTCTCGACGGCTACTACGAGCGCGGGCTCCACCCGTGGGACCTCGCCGCCGGGGACCTCATCGCCAGGGAGGCGGGGGCGTGCACCGGCGGCCGTCCTGGGCAGCCCGCCGACGGCGACCTGACGGTGGCCGCGACACCGGCTGTCTTCGAGCCGCTGCAGAGCCTCCTGGAGGAGTTCGGAGCCTGGCACGACTGAAACCGGTCGGCCGGAGTCTTCCGGCGCGCCAGAAGGGCCCCTGACGCCGTTGTCCGACGTCAGGGGCCCCTCTCGCGCGGCTCAGATGCTGGTGGCGCCGACTTCGACGCCGTGCTCGGCGGCGAGGCGGTGCAGGTCGTCCAGCTCGCCCTGCTCGACATCCGCGAGGAAGTCGTCGCCCGTCTCGCGCGCTTTCGTGAGGTCGGACTCGGTTGCCCTGATTCGTTGCAGCAGACCTGCGGTGAAAGCGTCCATAATGCGCCCCCTCATCGTGGGTCGGTGGCACGGGGGTGTGCCCGGGTTTCCCTCCGCGCGCAGGCGGTAGGGCGGGTGATCACGCGCTCTCCGGGGACGGAGCGGCCAGTGGTACGCCACATTCAAGGCGTGATCGCGGGTGTGAATGCGTCCTCCCCAGCCGCGAGCTCAGAGAAACCTCAACTGGCCGGGAAATCCGGCGCATTCCCCGGAGCCCTCGGTGGGGCAGCACCGTCTTACCGCCGGTTTATGCGCGTTGCGGGCAGGATGGAGCCGCACAGAGCATCACCGATGAGCGGCCCGCATCACGGACCGTGAGCGCATCGGGACGTTCTGAATTTTCCGTTTGATTTTTCTAAGGAAGGACAGCGCCGTGCGCGTACTCGTCGTGGAGGACGAGCAGCTGCTCGCCGATGCGGTGGCCACCGGATTGCGCCGTGAGGCCATGGCCGTCGATGTCGTGTACGACGGTGCCGCGGCCCTGGAACGCGTCGAGGTCAACGACTACGACGTCGTGGTGCTGGACCGGGACCTCCCCCTGGTGCACGGCGACGACGTCTGCCGCCGGATCGTCGAGCTGGGCATGCCCACCCGGGTGCTCATGCTCACCGCGTCCGGTGACGTCAGCGACCGGGTGGAGGGCCTGGAGCTGGGCGCCGACGACTATCTGCCCAAGCCGTTCGCCTTCAGCGAGCTCACGGCACGGGTGCGGGCCCTGGGCCGGCGTACGACGGTGGCGCTGCCGCCGGTCCTGGAGCGCGCGGGCATCAAGCTCGACCCCAACCGACGCGAGGTCTTCCGGGGAGAGGCCGAGATCCAGCTCGCGCCGAAGGAGTTCGCCGTGCTGGAGGTCCTGATGCGCAGCGAGGGCGCGGTCGTCTCGGCCGAGCAACTGCTGGAGAAGGCCTGGGACGAGAACACCGACCCGTTCACCAATGTCGTCCGGGTGACGGTCATGACGCTGCGCCGCAAACTCGGCGAGCCGCCGGTGATCGTCACCGTGCCCGGCTCCGGCTACCGGATCTGAGCCGATGCCCTCCGTCCCCGCGCCGCCGACGGCGCCTCCGAAGCCCACCTGGGAACCCAAACAGCAGGAGCCGCCCTACTGGCTGCGGCCGACCATCCGGATACGGCTCACGCTGCTGTACGGCGGCATGTTCCTGATCGCGGGCATCCTGCTGCTGTCGATCATCTACATGCTGGCCGCGCAGGCCCTGCACGTGGGCAGCGAGCTGCCGTTCAAGATCGTGAGCGGTCAGGTCACCAGTGACGTGTGCAACTTCAACGACAAGTCGACGCCGGACGCCTTCAACGCGGCGATGAACTCCTGTGTCAACCATCAGCGCCAGCGGGCGCTGGACACCCTGCTGAACCGATCGCTGCTGGCCCTGGTCGGGCTCAGCGTCATCGCCTTCGCCTTCGGCTACGCCATGGCGGGCCGGGTGCTCTCCCCGCTGGGCCGGATCACCCGGACCGCTCGCCGGGTGGCCGGAACGGATCTGTCCCGCCGGATCGAGCTGGACGGCCCGGACGACGAGCTGAAGGAGCTCGCCGACACCTTCGACGAGATGCTGGACCGCCTGGAGCGGGCCTTCACCGCTCAGCAGCGGTTCGTCGGGAACGCGTCGCACGAGCTGCGGACCCCGCTCGCGATCAACCGGACGCTGCTGGAGGTCCATCTCTCCGATCCGCAGGCCCCGCCCGAGCTGAAACAGCTCGGCAAGACCCTGCTGGCCACCAACGAGCGCAGTGAGCAGCTGGTCGAAGGACTGCTGCTGCTCGCCCGCAGCGACAACCAGATCGTCGAGCGCAAACCGGTCGACCTCTCCGAGGTGGCCTCGCGCGCGATCGATCAGACGCGTGGCGAGGCGGAGGAACGGGGCGTGGAGATCCGGGCCGAGCTGGCCTCCGCCGTGATCCAGGGCAATGGCGTCCTGCTGGAGCGGATCGCGCTGAACCTCGTACAGAACGCCGTGCGCTACAACATCCCCGAGCAGGGCTGGGTGGAGGTCACCACCGAGCTGCAGTCGGGCCATGCCCTGCTGGTGGTCTCGAACACGGGCCCCGTGGTGCCCGCGTACGAGATCGACAACCTCTTCGAGCCCTTCAGACGGCTGCGTACGGAGCGAACGGGCAGCGACAAGGGGGTGGGGCTCGGACTGTCGATCGCGCGGTCCGTGGCGCGCGCTCACGGCGGCCGGATCGTCGCGGAACCCCGCGAGGGGGGTGGTCTTGTGATGCGTGTCTCACTGCCGGTCTGAGAGGCTGGGCGGAGCGATCCGTGCGCGGAGGAATTTGTTCGCTTTGAGCGGAATTTTCGGGACCTGGACCCGGAGCGGCCGTGTGTGATCGATCACAGAAGCGAATATCAGGACGTCAACGCTCCGTGATCGGGGTCGTCACCGGAAAACCCGCAAAAGTCGGGGTTTTCGGGGCCCGATATCACGGGAAGTACACGGGGTGGCGCCCGTGAAGCACGACACCGGGACCGTGTACGGTCCCCATCGCCACCCAAGCCGATCACTCCCGAGCGGTCCTTTTGGGTGTCGATTGAGTAACAGACCTTGATGTGAGGCAAAATCTCCGCCTCGGGTCGGGCACAAGTCCGGCCTCTCACGCGTTACGTGCGCTGAGACACCGCAGACACCCAGAGGGGGAGAGCGACATGGCAACGGATTACGACACCCCACGCAAGACCGATGACGACGTCGACCAGGACAGCCTTGAAGAGCTGAAGGCCCGACGGAGCGACAAGACGGCGTCCGCCGTCGACGTCGACGAGTTCGACGCGGCCGAAGGGCTGGAGCTGCCCGGCGCGGACCTGTCCAACGAAGAACTGGCCGTGAGGGTCCTGCCCAAGCAAGCCGACGAGTTCACGTGCATGAGCTGCTTCCTCGTGCACCACAGGAGCCAGTTGGCACGCGAGAAGAACGGCCAGCCGATCTGCCGCGACTGCGACTAGGCCGAGCGGCCGTGGCAGGCGACACACCGTTCCGGAAGCGACGCTTTCGGCGCAAGAGGTCGTCGGAGGCGAATCAGGGCGGTACAGGCCCGGCAGAAGGCGTTGCAGCGCCTGCCGAGCGGTCCGCCCTGCCACCCTCCACGGGTGTTCGGGACGACGAGCGGGGCCGGTCGGCCTCGCTCGAAGTGGTCACGGCAGCCGAGGGAGTCGACACGGCCGATGGGGCCGGACAGGTCGACAGGACGGAGCCCGTGACCGGGGCAGGCCGTCTGGGTTCGGTGAAACGGGGGGTACGCAAGGGCGGGGAGAGCTTCAGGGCCGCGATCGGTCATATCGCCGACCTGATCATCGAAATGGCTCCCCGCGTCCCTGTGCGTGACCTCGCCACCCTGCGCAAGCAGTTTCCGGGCCTCGGGCCCGAGGAGCTCGCCGACAAGCTCATCGCGGGGGCGAGCAAGGCCACCGCCGCGGTCGGCGCAGGTATCGGCGCGGCGGCCATGATGCCCGTGCCGCCCGCCCTGCTCGCCGAGCTGACGGCGGAGGTCACCGGTGTGGCCGCGATCGAGATGAAGCTCGTCGCCGAGCTGCACGAGGTCTACGGGCTGCGCCCGCCGGGCGGGCTCACCCAGCGTTCCACCGCCTATCTGACGTCCTGGACGGAGGAGCGCGGTATCGATGTCGCGCATCCCGCGACGGTCAACGCTGCGCTGGGCGGCCAGATGAAGCGCGAGCTGCGCCAGCAGATCATGAAGCGCACGATGCGCAACTTGCCGAATCTCGTCCCGTTCATGATCGGCGCCGCCGTCGGCGCGATGGTGAACCGGCGCGACACCAGAAAGCTTGCCGAGCGGGTCAGGAAGGACCTGCGCAAGCACCGGATCCCCTGGGACCGGCTTTCGGAGCTGCCACCGATGGATCCGGGCGGCCCGCACAAGGGGCTGCCGGGCGAGCCGGGGAGGTAGGGCCTCTCGTTCGGATCAGGTCCGGCGGGTCAGGACCTGCTGGCTGCCGACGAAGCCCCTGGAGAGCCCGCGAAGGGCTCCCGCCGGGTACATGGAAGAACGAAGACGGCTCGGATCGCGAAGAACCCGGGACCAGGTCACTGCGGCCACGCCGCCAGGGTGCGCGCCGGGTGGCCTCGCAGGGCAGGCGGGGGTTTGCGAACACGCCTCTTCGGGCCGTGCCGCGATGCCCGGCCCGTGTCGCGGTGCGTCTTTCAGGTCCGTACCGCGCTGAGCGCGGCGACCAGGGCCTGCGGCTCGCGGGTCGACAGATAGACGTACGGCGTCGGGTCCTGCGGGTCGGTGACCTCCACCCGCACCGCCGTCGGGATGTAGCTGCGCAGCACCATGAACGCGCGGGTGTCCGCCTTGTACGAGCGCCACGCACGCGCCTCCTCCGCGTCCAGCACCTCGGCCTCACCGAGCGCCGACACCGGAATGCGCGCGTCACCGGCCACCAGGGCGCCCGCTACGACCCGGATCCTGGTCGAACCGTAGGAGCTGACCGCGACCGCCGAGAGCGCCGTGCCGCCCACCAGGCCGGCCAACAGCGGCAGACCGCCGAGCGGCAACAGCATCAGGGCACAGGCGATGCCGACCAGGAACGCGATGAGCCACCACGAACGGGGTGCGGTCAGTCGCTCGTCGAAAGGCGGGGTGGAAGGCTGCATGAACCCAAGCTTGGCACGGTGCGACCTGCGGGTGGCCGCGCGGGTAGGGTCTGCCCCTGTGAGTGGAACATCTGCGGCTCTGAAGCCCCCGGCCGACGCGGTGAAACCGGTCCGGCACCCCGAAGCCCCGGCTCCCGGCGAACTCCTCGGCGCGCACTACGAACACTGTTTCGGCTGCGGCGGGGGACAGCCCCACGGGCTGCACCTTCAGGCGCGGGCCGGCGAGGGTGTCGGAGTCACCGCCGAGTTCACCGTGAAGGCTGCCCACCAGGGCGCCCCGGGCCTCGCACACGGTGGCATTCTGGCCACCGCGCTGGACGAGACGCTCGGCTCGCTGAACTGGCTGCTGCGGGTGATCGCGGTGACCGGACGGCTGGAGACCGACTTCGTCGCCCCGGTGCCGGTGGACACCGTGCTGTACCTCGATGCCGAGATCACCGCGGTGCACGGCCGGAAGATCTACTCCCGGGCGACGGGCCGGATCGGCGGCCCGGACGGGCCCGTGGCGGTCCGTGCCGAGGCCCTCTTCATCGAGGTGAAGGTCGACCACTTCATCGACAACGGCCGCCCGGCCGAGATCCGGGCCGCGATGGCAGATCCGGACCAGGTCAGGCGCGCCCGCGCGTTCGAGGTGAACCCCTGATGCGCCGTCCCGTGGACGTACTGATCCGCCGGGTCGACCCGGACGTGCCGATTCCGGCCTATGGGCACCCCGGCGACGCCGGGGTCGATCTGGTGACCACCGAGGCCACCGAACTGGCCCCTGGCGAGCGGGCGGTTCTCCCCACCGGGGTGTCGATCGCGCTGCCCGACGGGTACGCGGCGTTCGTGCACCCGCGGTCCGGCCTAGCCGCCCGCTGCGGAGTCGCTCTCGTCAATGCCCCGGGGACGGTTGATGCCGGGTACCGTGGAGAGATCAAGGTGATCGTCATCAACCTCGACCCGCGGGAGCCCGTGCGGTTCGAGCGGTTCGACCGGATTGCCCAACTGGTCGTGCAACAGGTCGAGAAGGTGCGCTTCCACGAAGTGGCTGAGCTGCCCGGCTCGGCTCGCGGCGAGGGAGGCTTCGGATCCACCGGAGGGCACACTTCCGGTGATGTTGATGGCGTCAGGGGCGGGATTACCCAGGGCGGGAACAGCTACGCTTCGGTCGTACCCGACCGGGAAGGACAGTGACGTGTTCGGACGTCGCAAGAAGAGTGGTTCCGCCGATGACGTGGCGGACGAAGCGCGCGAGGCCGAGCAGGTCGTCGACGAGCTCGATGACGGCGACGGGGCCGACAGCGGCTCGCGTCGGGTGAATCTCCCGCCGGCGCCGCGGCCGGACGGACCGTGGGACATCACCGAGGTCTCCCAGCCCGGCGAGGGCCGGGTCGACCTGGGCGGCGTGTTCGTGCCCGGCGTCGAGGGCATGGAGCTGCGGGTCGAGGTTGCCGGTGACGCGATCGTGGCCGCGACCGTGGTGCTCAACGACAGTGCCATTCAGCTGCAGGCCTTCGCCGCGCCCAAGAAGGAGGGCATCTGGGGCGAGGTCCGCGAGGAGATCGCCTCCGGCATCACCCAGCAGGGTGGGATCATCGACGAGGTCGAGGGTCCGCTGGGCTGGGAGCTGCGCGCCCAGGTCCCCGTACAGCTCCCCGACGGGACGAACGGTGTGCAGCTGGTGCGCTTCGTCGGCGTCGACGGGCCGCGCTGGTTCCTGCGCGGAGTGATCTCCGGCCAGGGTGCCGTGCAGCCGGAGGCCGCGGGGCTGCTGGAGACGATCTTCCGGGACACCGTGGTCGTCCGAGGCGAGGGCCCGATGGCGCCGCGCGATCCGATCGTCCTCAAGCTCCCCGACGACGCCCAGATGGTGCCCGAGGGCGTCCAGCAGGAGAACCAGGAGGGTTCGAAGTTCTCCGGTGGCATGGGCCAGCTCCAGCGCGGACCCGAGATCACCGAGGTGCGCTGAGCGGATACGGGCTGCCGCCCGGCACAGCTGAAGGCCGGTGGGCCGTGCTTCCTTTCGAGGGGGTGCGGCCCACCGGCCTGTCGGCGTCCAGGGGGATCGCCGGGACAAGCCCCAAACCAGGCTGCGACCCTTGCGTGAGGCGGGCACCCATGACGAGGAATCACCGTGTGGACTTCGCCACGTCCTGCTAACGTCTGCGACATGAAGCGCGCTGCTATGACGACGACGCCGGAGAGTGTCCCGGCGCGCTGACAGATGTCTTGGTCCGAAGCCCCGGGGCGAGTGCCCCGGGGCTTCGCCTTGCGGTCGTTCGCCCGATGTCCGTGAGGAGACCGCCATGCCTGACCATCGCAAGCTCGGCCGTGAACTGGGCCTGTTCGACACCGACCCGCTGATCGGCGCGGGCCTGCCGTACTGGCTGCCCGACGGCGCGGCCGTACGGCACACCCTGGAGGAGTACATCCGCGCCGCCGAGCGGCGAGCGGGCTACCGCCACGTGTACTCACCGGTACTCGGCAAGCGGGAGTTGTACGAGATCTCGGGGCACTGGGCGCACTACAGCGACGACATGTTCCCCCCGATGGACCTCGGCGGGGAGCAGGTCGTCCTGCGGCCGAGCCTCTGCCCCCATCACGCGGTGATCTACCGCTCCCGCCCCCACAGCTACCGCGAGCTGCCCCTGCGCATGGCCGAGTTGGGAGGCATGTACCGCTCCGAACTCTCGGGCGTGCTCGGCGGACTGACCCGAGTGCGGGCCATCCAGCTCAATGACGCGCACATCTTCTGCACCCTGGACCAGGTCGCCGAGGAGGCGCAGGCGGCGCTGGAGATGATCCGCCGGGCGTACGAGGCGCTCGGCATCACCCCGACCCGCTACCGGCTCTCCCTCCCGGGCCCCGGTGGCAAGTACGTTGCCGCACCCGCGAAGTGGCAACGGTCCACCGCCCTGCTGACCGACGTCCTCGACCGCTCCGGCCTGCCCTACGAGGCGGCTGAGGGTGAGGCCGCGTTCTACGGCCCCAAGATCGACGTCCAGGTCACCGACGGTGCCGGCCGGGAGTCCACCCTGTCCACCGTCCAGGTCGACTTCCACCAGCCCGAGCAGTTCGATCTGCGTTACATCGGCGCGGACGGCGCCAGACATCGCCCGGTCATGGTCCACCGCAGCATCATCGGCAGTGTGGAGCGAGCCGTCGCCCATCTCATCGAACAGCACGGCGGTGCCTTCCCCGCCTGGCTCGCCCCCACTCAGCTGGTCATTCTCCCGGTCTCCGACACCGAACTGCCGAATGCCGAAGCCCTCGCCCGACGATGCACCCAGCTCGGACTGCGTGCCGAGATCGCGGGACCGGAACGCGGCAGCCTGGGCGCCCGTGTCCGAGAGGTCCGCCTGGTTCCCTACCAAGCCGTCATCGGCGCCAAGGAGGCCGCTGACGATCACGTCGCACTGCGATTGCGTGACGGACGCCGACTCGACCCGCAGCCGGTCAGTGACGTACTCACCCACATCAGCGGTCTCGTCGGGGCCCACAGCACCGACCTGTGGGTCGATGCCCCCTCGTAGCAGGCGTCGCGTGCCGGGTCCGGGCCTGCGGTGGGTGACGAACGCCGGACCGCGCGTACGGCCCCCGGCCGGGCAGGTGTCCAGGGGCGGGTACGGGCGGTGACCAGCGACAACCGGGCCCCACGCAGGCAGCACCTCAGGAGAGATTCACTGTCGTGCTTTGCGCAGCTTGAGAATGTATGCCGCGGTAAGCGCAACGGCACGGTCCTCGTCATGTGACAGATCTGCGAGGGCACGCGACGCCACGTCCCCCGGGATGTCCGCGAGCGCCTGTGTCAGCAGTCGACGTGCAGACGATCCGATGGCGCTGCGGGCGAGGCAGTCGACGAGCCCGGTAGCGATCTGATCCGCCAACGCGCGATCACTCGCCAGTGTGCTCAGGGCATCGGCTGCGTCGGCGTCGTTCCTCTCCTCGACGATCATGTCGATGAGCGTCGGGACCGCGTCGGCTGCTCCACGTGCCCCGAGCGCCAGAGCCGCGTACCCGCGGACCACGACGTCGGGGTTCGTGAGAGCGTCCTGCAGCAGTGCGGTCGCCTCACCGTTCGGAATCTCGGCGATGGACCGGACGGCACGTTTCCGTACCTCGGCAGCGGGTGATCCGAGGCCCTTCGCCAGCAGTGCCGGGCCGTCCCCGCCCGCTTGCGCCAGAGCCCAACGCAGGGCTCCGGCGACGTTCGGATCCGACTCGCTCAGCACGGCCTCGACCAGTGCCTCCACCGGGACGGGAACTTCTTCGATTGCGGACAGGGCCGCGCGCTGCCGCGCCCCCGCGCTCTTCGACCCCAACGCCTGGAGGAGCGCGACGATCTGGAGGACGTCCTCCCAGCCGGCGGGTTCCGCGGCACCGATCCGACGGAGTCGCGTGAGCAGCTCTGTCTCTGCTGCGATGCGGTCCCGCGCCTGGCGGATGAGGTCGTCGACGAGATCCGCGGGCGCGAAGCCGGGGTCATCGAGCGCGCGCCTGACGTCGCGCAGCGACAGCCCCAATGACCGCAGGCTCTCGATGTGGAAGATTCGCCGGATGTTCTCGCTGGAGTACTCCCGATAGCCGGAGTCCGTACGGCCCGTCGGCCGCACCAGGCCGAGCGATTCGTAATGCCTGAGCATGCGGGCGCTGACTCCGGACCGCCGCACGACATCACCGATCAACACTGCCTACCGCCCCTCCTGGCCGGCCCCGCCGAGGGCTACGATGCGCTTCGCCTCCTCGATCGCGGACTCGAATCCGGCATTCGGGTCGCGCCACAGCCGTTCTGTGGCGATCGCGTGCGCGCGCACGCGAGGGTCGAGATCCGTCGTCGCGGCGCGCAGCGTCGGCAACATCACCTCCCCGAGCGCGATCAGCGCCCGGCTGAGGCTCAGCTGTGTCTCGCGTGCGCCGCGCCCGAGCTGTGTCGCCAAGACTACGGCCAACTCGTGCTCCTCACCTTCGGGCACGAGCACGACCGCTGCCCGCCAGGCGCTCCGGGCCACCTCGTCGTCGGCGTCGGACAGCAGCGCCGGTGTGATCGCCGGCCACGCTTGCCGATCCCCGATCTTGGACAGCGTGTGCAACGCCTGGCTCCGTGCCTGCGCACGTTCCGAGCGGACTTCGTCGAGAAGCACCGGGACCGTCATCGATGCCGCGTGGCGGGTGAGTGCCCACGTCAGCATTTCACGCACGTAGAACTCGGGTTCGATCGCGCATTGTTCGATGAGCTTGCCGATGAACCCCGGGTCCGGGGCCGTGCCGACCGCCAGCGCCGCCTGCAACCGGACCGACGAGCTGTTGTTCTCCAGCCCCTGGAGAGCTCGCATCGTGTTCGTGTCCTCTTTCGGCAGGGTCATGAGGGCCACCTCCTTGGCTGCAGTGAAGACCCTGTCACTGTGTCAAGGTCAAGCGGAGCCGGGCCGAGAGATGTCCAGGCATCCACGGCCCACCGAGTCCGGTGCTTGTCACGTCGGACGAGACGCGCACAAAGGGGCGCGTATGGGGCGCGTATGGGGCGCGTATGTGCGCCGTCAAAGGCCCGACCCGCTCCGTAAGGAAGCCATCAACGCAGGGCTGGGACCGTCGGGACGCGAGGTTTGCTCAGGAGGTCAGAGATTCCGTACCTCATCTAGGAGCACACGATGGCCGATGTGGCCTTCGTCGTCACCACGATCGCGGTGTTCGCGTGGGTGGCTCTCGTCGCCAAGGGGGTGGCCAAGCTGTGACCGCCGAAAACGTCGTCGGCCTCGTCGTGGCCGTCGCCCTGCTGGGCTATCTCATCCTCGCCCTTCTGTACCCGGAGAGGTTCTGAGCCCGATATGAGCCCCGTCCTCGCTGGTGTGCTCCAGGTTCTCGCGCTCGTCGTGGCGCTGGCACTGGCATACCGTCCGCTCGGTGACCACATGGCCGGCGTCTACTCCTCGCAGAAGCACCTACGCGTCGAGAAGTGGATGTACAAGGCCGTAGGCGTCAACCCCGATGCACAGATGCGCTGGCCCGCGTACCTGCGCGGGGTCCTCGCCTTCTCCGCGGTGAGTGTCCTCTTCCTCTATCTGCTGCAGCGGCTCCAGGGCGCTCTGCCCGGTTCGCTCGGCTTCGCCTCGATCGACCCCGACCAGGCCTTCAACACGGCGGCTTCGTTCGTCGCGAACACCAACTGGCAGTCGTACTACGGCGAGCAGGCCATGGGCCATGTCGTCCAGACCGGCGGCCTCGCGGTGCAGAACTTCGTCTCGGCGGCGGTCGGTATGGCCGTCGCGGTGGCGCTGGTACGGGGCTTCGCCCGCTCCCGTACCGGTGAACTGGGTAACTTCTGGTCCGACCTGGTGCGCGGCACCGTCCGGATCCTGCTGCCGATCGCCGCGGTCGGAGCGCTGGTGCTGGTCGCCTGCGGTGCCATCCAGAACTTCTCCGGCATCCATGAGGTCGGCCGGTTCATGGGCGGTTCGCAGCAGTGGAACGGCGGAGCGGTGGCCTCGCAGGAGGTCATCAAGGAGCTGGGTACGAACGGCGGCGGCTACTTCAACGCCAACTCGTCCCACCCGTTCGAGAATCCCAACGGGCTGTCCAACCTTTTCGAGATCTTCCTGATCCTGGTCATTCCGTTCGCGCTCACGCGGACGTTCGGCCGGATGGTCGGCTCGCTGAAGCAGGGCTACGCGATCCTGGCGGCGATGGGTGTCATCTGGCTGGGTTTCACCACCCTGATGATGTGGACCGAGTTCAGCCACCACGGGCCCGCCTTCGACATCGCGGGCGGAGCCATGGAGGGGAAGGAGACCCGGTTCGGGATCGCCGGCTCGTCGATCTTCGCCGTGGCCACGACGCTCACCTCCACGGGTGCCGTCAACTCCTTCCACTCCTCGTACACGGGCTTCGGCGGGGGCATCACGATGCTGGGCATGCAGCTCGGCGAGATCGCGCCCGGCGGGGTCGGATCCGGCCTCTACGGCATGCTCGTCATGGCGGTCATCGCGGTCTTCATCGCGGGCCTGATGGTCGGCCGTACGCCCGAGTACCTCGGCAAGAAGATCGGCACCCGGCAGATCAAGCTCGCGGCCTGCTACATCCTGATCACCCCGGCGCTGGTGCTCTGCTTCACCGCCGCGGCGCTGGTCCTGCCCACCCCGCCGCACTCCATGCTGAACTCCGGTGCGCATGGATTCTCCGAGGTGCTGTACGCCTACACCTCGGCTGCCAACAACAACGGTTCGGCCTTCGCCGGGCTGAACGCCGACACGCAGTGGTTCAACACGACCATCGGTCTCGCAATGCTGCTGGGCCGCTTCCTGCCGATGGTGTTCGTGCTGGCGCTGGCCGGCTCGCTCGCCGAGCAGAAGCCCGTACCGGCGACCGTGGGAACCCTGGGCACGCACAAGCCGCTGTTCAGCGGGCTGCTGGTCGGGACGATCCTGATCATCACCGGGCTGACCTACTTCCCGGCCCTGGCGCTGGGGCCGCTGGCCGAAGGGCTGGCGTCATGACCACTCGTACGAAGCAAGAGGACTCGATGTCCACTGTCACCCCCACCCGGGCACCCCACCAGGACGCGCCCACGGGTCATCAGAGCGAAGGACGTGTCGGCGGGGGCCTGTTCGACCCCGGACAATTGCTCAAGTCGTTCCCCGACGCCGTACGCAAGCTCGACCCCCGGGTGATGGTCAAGTCTCCGGTGATGTTCGTGGTGCTGATCGGTTCGGTGTTCACCACCGTGCTGGCGTGCCTGAACCCCGGCGACCGGTTCGGTTGGGCGATCGCGGTCTGGCTGTGGCTGACCACGATCTTCGCCAACCTGGCGGAGGCGGTCGCCGAAGGGCGCGGCAAGGCGCAGGCCGACACGCTGCGCAGGGCCAAGACCGACACCGTCGCCCGGCGGATCATCGGCACGAACGAGGAGCGGGTCCCCGGCACCGAACTGCGCATCGGTGATCTGGTGGTCTGCGAGGCCGGTGACATCATCCCCGGCGACGGGGACGTCGTCGACGGTGTCGCGAGCGTCGACGAGTCCGCGATCACGGGTGAATCGGCGCCGGTCATCAGGGAGTCCGGCGGCGACCGCTCGGCCGTCACCGGTGGTACGAAGGTGCTCTCCGACCGGATCGTCGTCAAGATCACCACCAAGCCCGGTGAAACGTTCATCGACCGGATGATCGCCCTGGTCGAAGGCGCGGCCCGGCAGAAGACGCCCAACGAGATCGCGCTGAACATCCTGCTCGCGTCCCTCACCATCGTCTTCCTGCTCGCCGTCGTCACCCTCCAGCCGTTCGCGATCTACGCGGGCCAGAAGCAGTCGGTGATCGTGCTGACCGCGCTGCTGGTCTGCCTGATCCCGACGACCATCGGAGCGCTGCTCTCCGCGATCGGAATCGCCGGGATGGACCGGCTGGTGCAGCGCAATGTGCTCGCGATGTCGGGGCGTGCCGTCGAGGCCGCCGGCGATGTCTCGACCCTGCTGCTGGACAAGACCGGCACCATCACGCTCGGCAACCGGCAGGCCGCCGAGTTCGTCCCCGTCAAGGGCACGACCGAGGCCGAACTGGCGGACGCCGCCCAGCTGTCCTCACTGGCCGACGAGACGCCCGAGGGCCGCTCGATCGTGGTGCTCGCCAAGGAGAAGTACGGGCTGCGCGAGCGCCACCAGGGCGAACTGCGGCAGGCCGAGTGGGTCGCGTTCACCGCCCAGACCCGGATGTCGGGCGTGGACGTCGACGGACGCAGGGTCCGCAAGGGCGCGAGCGGTTCCGTCGTCGCGTGGGTCAAGGAGCGCGGCGGCAGTGTCTCGCCGGAGGCAAGGACGCTCACCGACCGGATCTCCGAAGCCGGCGGAACACCGCTGCTGGTGGCTCTGGAGGACGGGCGGGGCGCCCGGGTCCTGGGCGTCATCCACCTCAAGGACGTCGTCAAGGAGGGCATGCGGGAGCGGTTCGACGAGCTGCGCCGGATGGGCATCAAGACGGTCATGATCACGGGCGACAACCCGCTGACCGCGAAGGCCATCGCCGAGGAGGCGGGCGTGGACGACTTCCTCGCGGAGGCCACGCCCGAGGACAAGATGGCCCTCATCAAGCGGGAGCAGGCAGGCGGCAAGCTCGTCGCGATGACGGGCGACGGGACCAATGACGCGCCCGCGCTGGCCCAGGCGGACGTGGGCGTGGCCATGAACACCGGCACCTCGGCCGCCAAGGAGGCCGGGAACATGGTGGACCTGGACTCCAACCCCACCAAGCTGATCGAGATCGTCGAGATCGGCAAGCAACTGCTCATCACCCGGGGTGCGCTGACGACGTTCTCGATCGCCAACGACGTCGCGAAGTACTTCGCGATCATCCCGGCGATGTTCGCGGTGGTCCATCCCGGCCTGGACACGCTCAACATCATGCGGCTGTCCTCGCCGCAGTCCGCGATCCTGTCGGCGGTCGTGTTCAACGCGCTGATCATCATCGCACTGGTGCCGCTCGCCCTGAAGGGCGTGCGCTACCGGCCCAGCAGCGCCGACTCGATGCTCCGGCGCAACCTCGGGATCTACGGAATCGGTGGACTGGTCGCCCCGTTCATCGGCATCAAGATCATCGACCTGATCATCTCCCACATCCCCGGAATCGGCTGATCTGCCATGAACAACTCCGTAGCGAACACAGCCCGGTTGCTCTGGGCCGGGCTGCGTGCCCTGCTCGTCCTCACCGTCGTCTGCGGCGTGCTCTACCCGCTCGCCGTGACCGGTGTCGCCCAGGGAATCTTCCCCGACAAGGCCAATGGCTCCGAGATCACCGCGAACGGCAAGGTCGTCGGCTCCGAACTCATCGGCCAGCGCTACGACCTGCCGCTGAAGAAGGGGCAGCAGACCGCGGCCCCGGACCTCAGGTGGTTCCAGCCGCGCCCGTCCAACGGCCTCGGCACCAACAGCGTCAACACCCAGTACAAGCTGATCCTCTCCGGCGCGACCAACCGCTCCGGCGACAGCAAGGAACTGATCGACGCGGTGACAGCCGCCAAGGCCGCCGTCGTCAAGGACAATTCCGTCCCCGGCCACCCCGTCAGCCCCGCCGACGTGCCGGCCGACGCCGTCACCTCCTCGGGCTCCGGCCTCGACCCGGCCATCTCCCCGGCGTACGCACAGCTCCAGGTGCGCCGCGTCGCCGAGCGGAACCATCTCGGCGTCGCGCAGGTGGAGAAGCTCGTCGAGCAGCAGACGGAGGGCCGGATTCTCGGCTTCGTGGGGGAACCGCGGGTGAACGTCCTCCAGCTCAACATCGCTCTCAAGCGGCTGGTGAACGGAGCTTGAGAGCACCGGGGCCGGCCTTCGCGGCCGGCCCCGGGCCATTGGGCGCACGCCGCACGCCGGTTCAGCCCGTCGGCGAGCCCAGGCTTCCCGGGTAGAGATACTTCGCCGGCGGGATCACCGTGCCGTCGACCCACGCCCCGAAGAAGCCCTTGAGGTCCTTCCCCGACACCTTCGCCGCCAGCGCCTCGAACTGCCGGAACGAGGCGTTTCCGTACGCGTGGTCGTGGGTCCAGGTCCTGAGTGTCCGGAAGAACGCCTCGTCACCGACCGTGCGGCGCAGGGCGTGCAACATCAGCGAACCCTTGAAGTACAGCGCGGAATCCAACTCCTTCCCCGGGCCCGGGTCGTAGAGCCTGGTGGACCAGAACGACGGGTCGTCGCGGTAGTCCTCGATCTCGGAACGGTAGTAGTCCTGATCCAGGTCGGCGCCCTTGTGCTCCTCCCACAACTGCCCGGCGTACTGGGCGAAGCACTCCGCCGCACAGCCGTCCCGCCAGTCCTTGAACGAGACGCTGTCACCGAACCACTGGTGGGTGTTCTCATGGACCACCGAAGCGTCGAAGATCATGCCGCCGCCGTACGTGGGGCGGCTCTGCGTCTCCAGGGCCAGCGGGCCACCGGTGGGTTCCTTCGTGGCCCCGACGACGATGGCGCCCGCCGAGGAGAACGGGTACGGGCCGAATTTCGCGGTCAGGAAGTCCAGGATGTCCGTCTGCTCGGCCTCCGCGTCCGGGTCGATGACGGCGTCCGGGCTGTACGCCGTGATGACCGGCGTTCCGGCGGCCGTCTTCCCCCGGTGGACGGTGAACCTGTCGATCGCGACCGTGCTGAGGTACGTCGCCAGCGGCTTGTCCTCGAACCAGCGGAAGGTCTTCCTGCCGTCCTTCGCGGTGACCGGGCCCGGCAGGCCGTTGCCGACGGCCGTCCAGCCGTCGGGCACCGTCGCGGTGAGGGCGAAGGTGGCCTTGTCGGAGGGGTGGTCGTTGGCGGGATACCAGGAGGTCGCCGCGTGCGGTTCGCCCGCCACGTACGCGCCGCCGGTCTTCAGGGTGTGCCAGCCCTCGGCGTCGGGCGCACCGGCGTACACCACCCGGACCTCGAACGTCGTGCCCTTCACGACCGGGCGGGCGGGGGTGACGACCAGTTCATGGGCGCCGGCCCGGGAGAACGCCTTCGCCGGGGTGCCGTTCACGGTGACCGATGCCACGGTGAAGCCCTTGAGGTCCAGGCTGAACCGGTCCAGGCCGGTCAGGGCGCGGGCGGTGACGGTGGTGTCGCCGTCCAGATGGCCGGTGCGCGCCGGGTCGTAGGCGATGCGGACGTCGTAGTGGGACACGTCGTAGCCGGAGTTGCCGTCGTCGGGGAAGTACGGGTCACCGACGCCCGGACCGCCGATGGCGGCCGAGGCGGGGAGGGCGGTCAGTGCGGTGGTGCTCACCACTGCGGCCACGAGGGCGACAGCGGCTCTGCGGCGGCGGTTCAGCAGTATGCGCATGTCTCGTTCCTGAGGAAGGGGCGGTCAGTGCCGGGGATCGGCGGCGGCGAGCTTCCACAGCACGCCGATGAGGGCGTCGGTGCTCGTCGTCTCCGTCTTCGGGTCCACGTTGGTGAGGTCGTCGCACGCCTCGTGGATGCAGTCCGAGATGCCGGTGCTGAATCCGGACGACGGGATGCCGGCGTTGCCGAACGACTCGTGGTCCGAGCCGCCGACGCCGATGTCGAACGTGGGGATGTTCCGCTCGGCGAACCACGCCTCGAAAGCCTGCTGGGCCTCGGTCTCGCCGTGCTCGTCGTCGTGGACCACGAGCCACTGCCGGGTGTTCTTGCTGCCCGCCTGGTCGAAGTTGAGGTAGACATCGATCCTGCGGCGCTCGGCCGCGGAGAGTTTCCGGACGTAGTCCGCCGAGCCGATCAGGCCCTTCTCCTCCGCGCCCCACCACGCGAACCGGAGGTGCCGCTCGGGTTTCAGCCGCGACGTGGCCACCTGGAGTGCGGTGGCCAGGACCGCTGCCGAGCCGGAGCCGTTGTCGTTGATTCCCGGGCCCTCCTCGACGCTGTCGAGATGGGCGCCGGTCAGCAGCACATGGTCCGGGTCGCCGCCCGGCCAGTCGGCGATCAGATTGCTGCCGGTGGCGCCGTCGTGGGTGAAGGGGACGAGTTTCGTGCGGAAGCCCGCCCGGTCGAGGGCGTTCTTCACATACGTCACCGAGTCGGCGTACCCCTGCGTGCCGTGCGCGCGGTTGCCGCCGTTGCGGTCGGCGATGCGCTGCAGGGCACGCAGATGGGGCATCACCTGCTGCTCGGAGACGGTGGGGGCGGTGGGGGGCTGTGTTCTTGCGGTGGCGGTGGCGGTGGCGGTGGCGGCGGGGACCGCGGACACGGTCAGGGCTATCCCGAGGACTCCGGCCGCCAGCCGGGGAAGGCTCCTGCGTAACGTCATACGCACCCTTTCAACTTCAAGGACGGGGCACTCGCCCCGGTGGACCTTGGCAAGGCTGGTCGGCCGGTGTCAGAGAGTTGTCGGAAAGTTGTGGGGAAGCGGTAGCGCCTCGGCTACGGCTCACCGTCGAGGACGACCGCATCGGCGCTCGGCCGGACGCCTGACAGACATCCCGGCCATTGCCCGGCCCTGTGCCCGATGCACATACTGGCGGCCGACGAGACGATCACGTACGGGGAAACATGTGCGGGGGAGAAACATGACCGAGAACACCGGCCGGACGAGCAGCGGCGCGCAGGGCGGCGCGGCGGTCGCCGAGGACCCGGCCCGCGGCCCCATGGTCCGGGTCGAGGACCTGCACCGCTCCTACGGCACCGGCGCCGCGGCCGTGCACGCGCTGCGCGGGGTCTCCTTCGAGCTGCCGCGCGGCGAGCTCGTCGCGCTCAAGGGACGCTCTGGCTCCGGCAAGACGACGCTCCTCAACCTGGTCGGTGGCCTCGACGGCCCCGACGGCGGCCGGATCACCGTCGACGGCACGGACCTCGCCGAACTTGGCGAGAACGGGCTGCTGGAGCTGCGCCGGGACCGGATCGGCTTCATCTTCCAGTCCTTCGGCCTGATCCCGATCCTGACGGCTGCGGAGAACGTCGGCGTACCCCTGCGGCTGCGCAAGACGGACCCGCGCGAGCGCGAGGAGCGGGTGGCGCTGCTGCTCTCGATGGTCGGTCTCGCCGACCACGCGGCTCAGCGTCCCGGAGAGCTCTCCGGCGGCCAGCAGCAGCGCGTCGCGATCGCCCGCGCGCTCGCCAACCGCCCCGCGCTGCTGATCGCGGACGAGCCGACCGGACAGCTCGACGCGGAGACCGGGCTCGCGGTGATGGAGCTGCTGAGGGCGGTGGTACGGAGTGAGGGCGTCACCGCGCTGGTGGCGACGCACGACGCCCAGCTGCTGGGCCTGGCGGACCGGGTGCTGGAGCTGAGCGACGGGCACATCGTCGAGCACGAGTAGAGGGCGGGCCCGACCTGCTGCCCGGCAGGTCGGGCCCGGCGTCAGAATCCTGTCAATTCGGTTCCCACCCCCACCCCTCGTCCTATTTGTCGAGAATCTACGGGGTAGCTTCGAAGCGGCTGCCGCATCTGCCGCAGCCGGTTCAGAGAAGACAATGGGGCCATGGCACGCGGCAAGCTTCGGATCTACCTGGGTGCGGCACCCGGCGTCGGCAAGACGTACGCGATGCTCTCCGAGGCCCACAGGCGCGTCGAACGGGGCACCGACTGCGTCGTCGCCTTCGTGGAGCACCACGACCGCCCGCGCACCGAGGTCATGCTCCACGGTCTGGAGCAGATCCGGCGCCGTGAGATCGAGTACCGCTCCGCCGTCTTCACCGAGATGGACGTCGACGCGGTTCTGGAGCGGGCCCCGGCCGTCGCCCTGGTGGACGAACTCGCGCACACCAATGTGCCGGGCTCCCGCAACGCCAAACGCTGGCAGGACGTCGAAGAGCTCCTCCAAGCCGGAATCGACGTGATCTCCACCGTCAACATCCAGCACCTGGAGTCGCTCGGCGACGTCGTCGAGGCCATAACCGGCGTACGCCAGCGCGAGACCGTCCCCGACGAGGTCGTCCGCAGGGCCGGCCAGCTCGAACTCGTCGACATGTCGCCCCAGGCACTGCGCCGCCGGATGGCCCACGGCAACATCTACAAGCCGGACCGGATCGACGCGTCCCTGTCCAACTACTTCCGCCCCGGCAACCTGACCGCCCTGCGCGAGCTGGCGCTCCTCTGGGTCGCCGACCGGGTCGACGAATACCTTCAGCAGTACCGCGGCGAGCACAACATCCGCACCACCTGGCAGGCCCGTGAACGCATCGTCGTCGGACTCACCGGCGGCCCCGAGGGCCGTACGCTCATCCGCCGTGCGTCCCGGATGGCCGCCAAGGGCTCCGGCAGCGAGATCCTCGCCGTCTACATCGCCCGCAGCGACGGACTGACCTCCGCCTCGCCCAAGGAACTCACCGTCCAACGCACCCTGGTGGAGGACCTCGGCGGCACGTTCCACCATGTCATCGGCGACGACATACCGTCGGCGCTCCTCGAATTCGCCCGTGGGGTGAACGCCACGCAGATCGTCCTCGGCTCCAGTCGCCGCAAGACCTGGCAGTACATCTACGGACCGGGCGTGGGCGCCACGGTCGCCCGCGAGTCCGGCCCCGATCTCGACGTCCACATCGTCACCCACGAAGAGGTGGCCAAGGGCCGCGGGCTGCCCATCGCCCGCGGCGCCCGGCTGGGCCGGGTCCGGATCATCTGGGGCTGGCTGGTCGGCGTCGGCGGCCCGGCGCTGCTCTCGCTGCTCCTCACCGGTCTGGAGAACGGACCGGGGCTCGCCAACGACGTCCTGCTCTTCCTCTTCATGACGGTCGCGGCGGCCCTGCTCGGCGGGCTGCTGCCCGCCCTCGCGTCGGCCGCCGTAGGCTCGCTGCTGCTGAACTACTGGTTCACCCCGCCCACCCACACCCTGACCGTGCAGGACCCGGAGAACTTCGTCGCCATCCTGATCTTCTTCGCGGTGGCGGTCTCGGTCGCCTCGGTCGTCGATCTGGCGGCCCGACGCACCCATCAGGCGGCCCGGCTGCGCGCCGAGTCGGAAATCCTCTCCTTCCTGGCGGGCAGTGTGCTGCGCGGCGAGACCACCCTGGACGCGCTCCTGGACCGGGTCCGCGAGACCTTCGGCATGGAGTCCGTCGCTCTGCTGGAGCGGCAGAGCGACGTCGACCCGTGGACCTGCGCCGGAAGCGTCGGCCCGGGGCCGGTGGCCCGGCCGGAGGACGCCGACGTGGACATGCCGGTCGGTGACCACATGGCGCTCGCCCTCTCCGGCCGGGTGCTGCCCGCCGAGGACCGCCGGGTGCTCGGGGCGTTCGCCGCCCAGGCCGCCGTCGTACTGGACCGGCAGCGCCTGGTCGGCGAGGCGGAGGAGGCCCGGCGGCTCGCCGAGGGGAACCGGATCAGGACAGCGCTCCTCGCCGCCGTCAGCCATGATCTGCGGACCCCGCTCTCCGCCATCAAGGCCGCCGTCAGCTCCCTGCGCTCCGACGACGTCGCGTGGTCCGACGAGGACGAGGCGGAACTCCTGGAAGGCATCGAGAACGGCGCCGACCGCCTCGACCACCTCGTGGGGAACCTCCTGGACATGTCCCGGCTGCAGACCGGCACCGTCACCCCGCTGATCCGCGAGATCGACCTCGACGAGGTGGTGCCGATGGCGCTCGGCGGCGTGCCGGAGGGCAGCGTGGACCTCGACATCCCCGAGACCCTGCCGATGGTCGAGGTCGACCCCGGGCTGCTGGAGAGAGCCGTCGCCAACATCGTCGAGAACGCCGTCAAGTACAGCCCCTACGAACAACACGTCACCGTGGCCGCCAGCGCGCTCGGCGAACGCGTCGAACTACGGGTCGTCGACCGGGGCCCCGGCATCCCCGACGACGCCAAGGAACGCATCTTCGAGCCCTTCCAGCGCTACGGCGACGCCCCGCGCGGAGCGGGCGTCGGACTGGGCCTGGCGGTGGCCCGGGGCTTCGTGGAGTCCATGGGCGGCACGCTGGACGCCGAGGACACCCCGGGCGGCGGCCTCACCATGGTGCTGACCCTCAAGGCGGCGTCGGGATACGTTCCGGTCAGCCCCGACCTGCCCGCGCGGGTCACCTCATGACTTCGCCGGTCACCTCATGATCTCCGGAACGCCCCGGGAGATCGCCGTACAGCAGAAAGGCAGGGCCCCCATGACCCGGGTGCTTGTGGTCGACGACGAGCCGCAGATCGTACGCGCCCTCGTGATCAACCTGAAGGCGCGCAAGTACGAGGTGGACGCGGCGCCGGACGGCGCCACCGCCCTCCAGCTCGCCGCCGCCCGCCACCCCGATGTCGTCGTCCTCGACCTCGGACTGCCCGACATGGACGGGGTCGAGGTGATCAAGGGGCTGCGCGGCTGGACCAGGGTGCCGATCCTGGTGCTCTCTGCCCGCCACACCTCCGACGAGAAGGTCGAGGCCCTGGACGCCGGAGCCGACGACTACGTGACCAAGCCGTTCGGCATGGACGAGTTGCTGGCCCGGCTGCGCGCCTCCGTCCGCCGCGCGGAACCCGTCGGCCAGCACGGCACCGACGACATGGTGGTCGTCGAGACCGAGGGGTTCACCGTCGACCTGGCGGCGAAGAAGGTCCACCGCGAGGGACGCGACGTGCGGCTCACGCCCACCGAGTGGCATCTGCTGGAGGTCCTGGTCCGCAACAGTGGCCGGCTGGTCAGCCAGAAGCAGCTGCTCCAGGAGGTGTGGGGGCCCTCGTACGGCACCGAGACCAACTACCTGCGGGTCTACATGGCGCAGCTGAGGCGCAAGCTGGAGGCCGACCCCTCGCATCCCCGGCACTTCGTCACCGAGCCGGGGATGGGCTACCGCTTCGAGCGCGGCTGAACCGCAGCCGGGCGCACCGGGCTTCGGCGCGGCGGATGTGGGCGGCCGAGTCCTGCGTCGGCAGGCGCGGGTTGTGAGCCCGGTCCTTCGTGTGTGCGTCGCTCGCCCCTGCTCCGTAACTCCGACGAGAACTCCGAAGCTCTGACGAGTATCCCGTTCGAGTGAGACCCGGGGCACCCGCTCGGAGCACGGGAGACCGGTACCCTTCGGTTATGAGTGCTGTTCCTCGATTCGAGAAGCCGGGCAAGGCGGAGAAGCCGTCCGGCCGCTTCCGGCGGATGCTCGACCGGCTGTCCAGCTCCCAGGAGGACCTGGAGTCCGAGGAGCTGCAGGAGGACTCGCAGGCTTCGGGTTGCACGCGTATCTCCGAATGCACCGACCGGCAGATCGTGAAGGTGACTGGTACCTTGCGGACCGTCACCCTGCGGCCGCGCGCCGGAGTGCCCGCCCTGGAGGCGGAGCTCTTCGACGGCACCGCCCCGCTGGACGTGGTCTGGCTGGGCCGACGCTCCATCGCGGGCATAGAACCGGGCCGCAAGCTCATCGCCTCGGGCCGGATCGCCATGAGTCATGGACGCAGGGTGCTGTTCAATCCCAAATACGAACTCCGACCGCTCGGCAAGGAGTAGCCGGTGACGTCTCTCGACAAGCCGACGTCCGACACGGACCGCACCACCCGCACCGACCAGCAGGAGGCCGACGCGAAGGCGGTCACCGAGGCAGCGCTCTTCGAGGCGTTCGGCGGTGTCCGGGGGATGGTGGAGACAGTCCTTCCCGGGCTGCTCTTCGTCACGATCTTCACGATCAACAAGGATCTGCACCTCTCGGCCATCGCGGCCCTGGTGGTGTCCCTGCTCCTCGTCGCCGTACGGCTGATCCGCAGGGACACCGTGAAGCACGCCTTCAGTGGTGTCTTCGGCGTGGCCTTCGGCGTGGTCTTCGCCATGATGACCGGCAATGCCAAGGACTTCTATCTGCCGGGCATGCTCTACACGCTCGGCCTGGCCCTCGCCTATCTGATCACCACCCTCGCAGGGGTGCCGCTGATCGGTCTGATCCTGGGCCCGGTGTTCAAGGAGAACCTCTCCTGGCGCACCAGGAACCCCGGCCGGAGGAAGGCATACGCCAAGGCGAGCTATGCCTGGGGACTGATCCTGCTCGCCAAGTGCGCGATCCTCTTCCCCTTGTACTGGTGGGCCGACACGACCCAGTTCGGCTGGGTCCTGGTCGCGCTGAAGATCCCGCCCTTCCTGCTCGCGGTCTATCTGACCTGGGTCTTCCTCGCCAAGGCGCCGCCGCCCATCGATGTCTTCGCCGAGATGGAGGCGCAGGAGCAGGCCGAGAAGGCCCGTAAGGCCGAAGCGGCCGCCGCCGCGACGCGCCACCAGGAGTACTGAACGGCCCAAGGCGGAAAGCGAGGGGCCCGGAACCGTGTGAAACGGTTCCGGGCCCCTCGCTTTCCGCCTGCCTTGTGCCTTGTGCCGGCCTCCGGCCGGCCCTGCGCCGGTCAGTCGTCCGAGTCGCCCCGGCGCACCGACAGCAAGTCCTCCAACTGCTCCTCGCGCGCCTGCGCGGCCACGAACAGCAGCTCGTCACCGGCCTCCAGCGTCTCCTCGGTGCTCGGCGTCAGCACGCGCTGCCCGCGGATGATGGTGACCAGCGAAGTGTCCTCGGGCCAGGCCACATCGCCGACCTGGGTACCGGCCAACGCCGACTCCGGTGGCAGCGTCAGCTCGACCAGATTGGCGTCGCCGTGGCTGAAGCGCAGCAGCCGGACCAGATCGCCGACGCTCACCGCCTCCTCGACCAGGGCCGACATCAGCCGCGGTGTGGAGACCGCCACATCGACGCCCCATGCCTCGTTGAACAACCACTCGTTCTTCGGGTTGTTGACCCGGGCGACGACCCTCGGCACGCCGTACTCGGTCTTGGCGAGCAGCGAGACGACCAGGTTCACCTTGTCGTCGCCGGTCGCGGCGATCACGACGCTGCAGCGTTGAAGTGCCGCCTCGTCGAGCGAGGTGATCTCGCAGGCGTCAGCCAGCAGCCATTCGGCCATCGGCACCCGCTCCACCGAAATGGCCGTCGGTGCCTTGTCGACGAGCAGCACCTCGTGCCCGTTCTCCAGCAACTCGCCCGCGATGGAACGTCCCACCGCACCGGCGCCGGCAATCGCGACACGCATCAGTGACCGCCCTCCTCAGGGCCCTCGGCGAAGGCCGCCTCGACCTTCGCGATCTCGTCCGTACGCATCATCACGTGGACCAGGTCGCCCTCCTGCAGCACGGTCTGCGACGTGGGCAGTATGGCTTCGCCCAACCGGGTGAGGAACGCCACGCGGACGCCCGTCTCCTCCTGCAGCGTGCTGATCTTGTGGCCGATCCAGGACGGCGTCGTGTGCACCTCCGCGAGCTGCACAGCGCCGCTCGGATCCCGCCACAGCGGCTCGGCCCCCGAAGGGAGCAGCCGTCGCAGCATCTGGTCCGCGGTCCAGCGCACGGTGGCGACCGTGGGGATACCGAGACGCTGATAGACCTCGGCACGCCGGGGGTCGTAGATCCGCGCCGCGACGTTCTCGATGCCGAACATCTCGCGGGCGACCCGGGCGGCGATGATGTTCGAGTTGTCACCGCTGCTCACCGCGGCGAACGCGCCGGCCTCCTCGATCCCCGCCTCACGGAGGGTGTCCTGGTCGAAGCCGACACCGGTGACACGCCGCCCACCGAATCCGGACCCGAGGCGTCGGAATGCCGTGGGGTCCTGATCGACGACGGCGACCGTGTGCCCCTGCTGCTCCAGGGTCTGCGCGAGAGCGGCTCCGACTCGCCCGCAGCCCATGATGACGATGTGCACCTTGCGCCTACCTCGCAGTCCTGGTCGTCCGGCTGACCTGCGAAAACACCCTGCTCACACTTCTTTCTCAGCTTGCCGGGCAAACAACGGGGCAACGGTGTGTCCCGTTGCCCAGGATGAGCTTATGCGGCTGGGATCGCGAAGCCTCATCCGAGTGCGCTTTCGCCGCGCCCGCGCGATGCGGATGGATACCGCGCCGTGTCCGCGCGATGACGAACGGGTGCCGTGAAGTGTCCGCGCGCTACGGACGGGTGGGCCGCCGGACACGTGGGCGCGTCGATCGCGCCGGGGGCGTACGGATCCTTGAGCGCCGGCGGCACAGACATCTAACATGTCAGTTTATGGAGACCCTGCGCCCCGTCCGACGGACCCTGCTGCGGGACACCGCGTACGAGGCGATCCGTGACGCCATCGTCCGTGGCGACATCCCGCCCGGTGCCCCTGTCCGTGACGCCGAGCTCGCCGAACGCCTCGGACTGTCCCGGGCTCCGGTCCGTGACGCGCTGTCCCGGCTTTCCGGCGAGGGGCTCGTCGAGTCCAAGCCGCAGAGCTACACGCGGGTGACCCGCCTGGTGCCGCGCGACGTCCGGGACGCGGCGGCTGTCGTACGGGCCATGCAGGAACTGGCCGCGAGGACCGCCGTACCTCGGCTCACGGATGCGGACATTGCCGCGATGCGCGAGGCGAACGAACTCTTCCGGGGCGCGACCCGCCGCAGCGACGTGGCGGACGCGCTGCGCGCCGACGACCGGCTCCATGACGTCCTCGTCGCGGCCTGCGGAAACCGTGCCGTGGCCGCCACGGTTGAGCGCTACACCCCTTTGATACGGCGGCTGGAATGGCGGCAGTTCGGCACGGCGAGCGCGGCACACGGCTCGGCTGAACTGCACGAGCGGCTGATCGAGGCATGCGCGGGGCGTGATGCCGAGACGGCGTCCCGGATCACTGCGGAGATATGGCGGGCTCTCGAAGAACTGGCAGACGAACCGTCCGACGAACTGTCCGTCGAACCATCCGACGGGGTGGCCCAGGGGTGCTCCGCCGAGGCCGCCCACGGGCAGCCCCGATAGGCCGACGGACCGTCCGGTCAGGTCGGCGACCGGCCGACCGGCCGAGCGCCGGCCGGATCCGCGGAGTATCCACAGACAAGTCGACACCTCGACCCGTGACCACCGTCGTCGCCACCCTCCCGGCCACCGCGCCGACCCGAATGCGCCCCCCGGCCACCACGCCGACCACGTGCACGACCCACCCCCACCGCGCCGACCAGGAACACGACCCCACCCCCACCGCGCCGACCAGGAACACGACCCCACCGACACCCGACCGAGGGAGCTCCCATGGCGTCTGTCCCCCCGCCCCCGCCCACCGCCGCGTCCCCCACCTCCTCCACCACCTCTCCCTCCCTCTCCTCCTACGACCGCTACCCCCTCCTCTTCGGCCCCTCTCCCGTACACCGTCTCGACCGGCTCACCGACCACCTCGGCGGCGCCGCTGTCTGGGCCAAGCGGGAGGACTGCAACTCCGGCATCGCCTACGGCGGCAACAAGACCCGCAAGCTCGAATACCTTGTCGCCGACGCCCTGGCGAAGGGCTGCGACACGCTCGTCTCCATCGGCGGAGTCCAGTCCAACCACACCCGCCAGGTCGCGGCGGTCGCCGCCCGCGCCGGCCTCAAGTGCGTACTGATCCAGGAGAGCTGGGTCGAATGGCCCGACGCCGTCTACGACAAGGTCGGCAACATCCTGATCAGCCGCCTGGCCGGTGCCGACGTCCGCCTGGTGCGCGCCGGTTTCGGCATCGGCGTCAAGGAGAGCTGGGAGCAGGCGCTGCGCGAGGTCGAGGAGGGCGGCGGCAGGCCGTACGCCATTCCCGCCGGTGCGTCCGACCATCCCCTGGGCGGGCTCGGCTTCGCCCATTGGGCCTACGAGGTCGCGGAGCAGGAGCGCGCACTCGGTGTGTTCTTCGACACCGTGGTCGTGTGCTCGGTGACAGGTTCCACCCAGGCCGGTATGGTCGCCGGTTTCGCCGCGCTCGAAGAGGCGGGCGGCCGTCCGCGGCGCGTGCTGGGCATCGACGCCTCCGCCGAGCCCGCCCGTACGCGTGAGCAGATCGCCCGGATCGCGGCCGGTACCGCACAGCTCATCGGGGTGCGGCGCGAGCTCACCGTGGACGACATCGAGCTGGACGAGCGCTACCACGCGGGCACGTACGGCATCCCCGACGACACCACCCTCGACGCGATGCGGCTCGCCGCACGTACTGAAGGAATGATCACCGACCCCGTCTACGAGGGGAAGTCGATGGCCGGAATGGTCGATCTTGTGGCGCGCGGCGAGATCGCCCGCGATTCCGCCGTTCTTTATGCCCACCTCGGCGGACAGCCGGCGCTCAATGGCTATAGCGCCCTGTTCGCGGACGCCTGAGCGCAAGGATTTCGTTAAGGATTTCGTGGCTTTTTCCGCCGAGCGCAGGAGATTGCGAGGCCACGGGGGTGGTGGGTCTGCGGCTTCCATACGGAACGCTTACGATCCTCTGCGTGTCCAAACTGACCGACCTGCCCAAACGGATTCTGATCGGACGGGCGCTGCGCAGCGACAAGCTCGGAGAAACGCTCCTCCCCAAGCGCATCGCACTTCCCGTTTTCGCATCCGACCCGCTGTCCTCGGTGGCCTACGCGCCCGGAGAAGTTCTCCTGGTGCTCTCCGTCGCGGGCGTGTCGGCCTACCACTTCAGCCCCTGGATCGCGTTTGCCGTCGTGGTGCTGATGTTCACGGTCGTCGCCTCGTACCGGCAGAACGTGCACGCCTACCCGAGCGGTGGTGGTGACTACGAGGTCGCCACCACCAACCTCGGGCCCAAGGCCGGGCTGACCGTTGCCAGCGCGCTGCTGGTCGACTACGTCCTGACCGTCGCCGTGTCGATCGCCTCCGGCGTGGAGAACCTCGGGTCCGCGATCCCGTTCGTCGTCGAGCACAAGACGGCCTGCGCGATCGCGGCCATCGTGCTGCTGACGCTGATGAATCTGCGGGGCGTCAAGGAGTCCGGCAAGCTCTTCGCCATTCCCACGTACCTCTTCGTGGCCGGCGTCTTCATCATGATCATCTGGGGCGCGTTCCAGGGGTTGGTCCTCGGTGAAACCATGCACGCCCCGACCTCGGGTTACGAGATCAAGGCTGAGCACCAGGGGCTGGGCGGCTTCGCGCTCGTCTTCCTGCTGCTGCGGGCCTTCTCCTCCGGCTGTGCCGCTCTCACCGGTGTCGAGGCGATCAGCAACGGTGTGCCCGCCTTCCGCAAGCCGAAGAGCAAGAACGCCGCGACCACGCTCGCGATGATGGGCCTGCTGGCCGTCACCATGTTCTGCGGCATCATCGCCCTGGCCATGGCCACCGGTGTGAAGATGGCGGAGAACCCGGCCACGGATCTGATCAACAAGGGTGTCCCGGTCGGCTCCGGCTACGTCCAGAACCCGGTGATCTCGCAGGTCGCGGCCGCTGTCTTCGGGGAAGGGACGTTCTTCTTCGTCGTACTCGCCGCAGCCACTGCCCTCGTGCTCTTCCTGGCAGCCAACACCGCGTACAACGGCTTCCCGCTGCTCGGTTCGATCCTCGCCCAGGACCGCTACCTGCCGCGCCAGCTCCACACCCGCGGTGACCGGCTCGCCTTCTCCAACGGCATCGTGCTGCTGGCGGGCGCGGCGATCCTGCTCGTCTGGATCTACGGAGCGGACTCGACCCGGCTCATCCAGCTCTACATCGTCGGTGTCTTCGTCTCCTTCACTCTCAGTCAGACCGGCATGGTCAGGCACTGGAACCGCCACCTGGCGACGGAGAAGGACCCGGTCAAGCGCCGTCACATGGTCCGCTCCCGCGCGATCAACACCTTTGGCGCCTTCTTCACCGGACTGGTGCTCGTCGTGGTGCTCGCCACCAAGTTCACCCACGGTGCCTGGGTCGCCCTCCTCGGCATGGTGATCTTCTACGGGACGATGACCGCGATCCGCAGGCACTACGACCGGGTCGCCGAGGAGATCGCCGCGGAGGAGACCTCGGTCGACGAGACGATGCGCCCCTCGCGGGTCCACTCGATCGTCCTGGTCTCGAAGCTCCACCGGCCCACGCTGCGCGCCCTCGCCTATGCCAAGCTGATCCGCTCCGACCGTCTGGAGGCGCTCTCCATCAGCGTCGACCCGGCCGAGACCAAAGCGCTCAGGGAGGACTGGGAGCGGCGCGGCATCGACATCCCGCTGAAGATCCTCGACTCGCCGTACCGCGAGGTGACCCGCCCGGTCATCGATTACGTGAAGGGCCTGCGCCGGGACAGCCCGCGCGACGTCGTGAGCGTGTACATCCCGGAGTACGTGGTCGGCCACTGGTACGAGCACGTCCTCCACAACCAGAGCGCGCTGCGCCTCAAGGGGCGGCTGCTGTTCACCCCGGGCGTGATGGTGACCTCCGTGCCGTACCAGCTGGAGTCCTCAGAGGCGGCGAAGAAGCGCGCAAGGAAGCGCGCCGAGTGGAACGCACCGGGCTCGGTGCGCCGCGGACCCGTGGAGCGCAAGCCCAAGGAACCCGCCAACAAGGGCTGACCGCGCCCCGCCCGCTCGTGGTAAACGGCCGGACGACACCCACGTAGAATCGTAGGTTGTTGTCCGGCCGTTAGTCCCTTGATCTCTGGAGCCTCCCCCTCATGCAGAACGAACCCACGTCGTCGCTGGTCGGGGAGGAGTACGAGGTCGAGGTCGGGCCCGTCGCACACGGCGGCCACTGCATCGCCCGCACCTCTGAGGGACGGGTCCTCTTCGTACGGCACACGCTTCCCGGCGAGAAGATCATCGCCAAGGTCACCGAAGGCGAGAGCGACTCCCGCTTCCTGCGCGCCGACGCGGTACGGATCATCGAGGCGTCCAAGGACCGCGTCGAGGCGCCCTGCCCGTACGCGGGCCCCGGCAAGTGCGGCGGCTGCGACTGGCAGCACGCCAAGCCCGGTGCCCAGCGCAGGCTCAAGGGCGAAGTGATCGCCGAACAGCTCCAGCGCCTCGCGGGTCTCACCCCGGAGGAGGCGGGCTGGGACGGCACCGTCATGCCGGCCGAGGGCGACAAGCTTCCGGCGGGCGAGGTACCGGCCTGGCGCACCCGCGTCCAGTACGCCATCGACGAGGACGGCCGTGTCGGCCTGCGCAAGCACCGCTCGCACGACGTGGAGCCCATCGAGCGCTGCCTGATCGCGGCCCCCGGCGTCACCGAGCTCGGCATCGAGAAGCGGGAATGGCACGGCATGGCCTCGGTGGAGGCCATCGCGGCCACCGGCTCCCACGACCGCCAGGTGATCCTCACCCCGAAGCCCGGCGGCCGACTGCCCCTCGTCGAGCTCGACAAGCCGGTCTCGGTGATGCGCGTCGACGAGCGCGACGGCGGCGTCCACCGGGTGCATGGCCGCGCCTTCGTCCGCGAGCGCGCCGACGACCGTACCTACCGGGTCGGCTCGGGCGGCTTCTGGCAGGTGCACCCCCAGGCCGCCAACACCCTCGTCCGCGCCGTCATGCAGGGCCTCCTGCCCCGCAAGGGCGACACCGCCCTCGACCTGTACTGCGGCGTCGGCCTGTTCGCGGGCGCACTCGGCCAGCGCATCGGCGAGAAGGGCGCGGTCCTCGGCATCGAGTCCGGCAAGCGCGCCGCCGAGGACGCCCGTCACAACCTGAAGGACCTCGACCGGGTCCGCATCGAACACGGCAAGGTCGACCAGATCCTGCCGCGCACCGGCATCACCGAGTGCGACCTGATCGTTCTCGACCCCCCGCGGGCAGGCGCCGGCAAGCAGACGATCAAGCACCTGTCGGGCCTGGGCGCCCGCCGCATCGCGTATGTGGCATGCGACCCGGCGGCCTTGGCGCGCGACCTGGCGTACTTCCGCGACGGCGGCTACAAGGTGCGGACGCTGCGGGCGTTCGACCTGTTTCCGATGACGCATCATGTGGAGTGCGTGGCCATCCTCGAACCGGCCGCAAAGGGCTCCTGACCCGCGGTTTTGTCCGTGCGCATTATGTGCGGTGTGGGCGTTACGGGCGATACCTTGACGCTGAAATGACGCTCGTGACGCTCATTTGACGCTCGTTCTGATGGAGTGTCAGGCGAGCTTATGAGTAGGTCAGGCCCTGTCAGGGTGGCGGATATCGACGGGGCGCCGAGGGCAGACTTGCTGGCGCAGGCCCGGGCGCTGGACCGAGGTCGGGGTGTTCGACCATCTGCACCGGATACTGCTCCCGAAGTTGAACACGGCTGGGGAACTCGACTGGAGCCGCGCGTGCCTGACGCTGCCTTTGCCTCGGTGATGGTGGCGGAGGGGGCCTCAGGCTGTTCGGCGGGTGTGCAGCAGGCGGTGGCGCCGCAGCAGCTGCCCACTGTCCCAGACGTGATGTCCGTCACAGCGGGCTTGGTGGCGCGGACGATGGCGGAGTGCATGCCGTCGGCGACGGCGTGGGTGGGGGTGATCTCGATGTCGGTGAACCCGGCGGCTTTGAGGCCCTGGCGGTATTCGGTGAAGGAGAGTGCGCCGGCGATGCAGCCGACGTAGTCGCCGCGCTCGGCCCGGTGGGCGGGGGTGAGGTTGTCGTCGGCGACGACGTCGGAGACACCGATCCGGCCGCCGGGCGTCAGGACGCGGAACGTCTCGGCGAAGACAGCCGCCTTGTCAGTGGACAGGTTGATCACGCAGTTGGAGATCACGACGTCGATCGTCGCGGCGGGCAGGGGGATGGCTTCGATACTGCCCTTGAGGAACTCGACGTTGGTGGCGCCGGCCTTCTCCTGGTTGGCCAGGGCCAGGGCGAGCATCTCCTCGGTCATGTCCAGGCCGTATGCCTTGCCGGTGGGGCCGACGCGGCGGGCGGAGAGCAGGACGTCGATGCCGCCGCCGGAGCCGAGGTCCAGGACTCGCTCGCCTTCGTTCAGGTCGGCGACGGCGGTGGGGTTGCCGCAGCCGAGCGAGGCGGCGACGGCCTCGGCGGGCAGCTGGTCTCGGTCGGTGGCGGCGTAGAGGGTGGAGCCGAAGTGCTCATCAACCTCGATCGCGGCCGGTCGGCAACAGGCGGTGCCGCCTTCGGTGACCTGGACGGCGGCCGCGGCATAGCGCCGGCGGACGGTCTCGCGCAGGTCGGTGTTCTGCTCGCTCATCACGGTGGCTCCTCGTGAGGGTCCGGGCATGACCCGGAACGGTTGCATTGACGTTCCTCGATGCAACCTTGCGTCGTGGATCGAAAAACGTCAACATAGAAGCATGTCGAAACAAGAGCTTGTTGTGCTCGGCCAGGACAGTGCCGAGGGGTGCTGCCCGACGCTGCTGAGTGCGCCTCTGGACGAGGACCAGGCCGTCGAGCTGGCCAAGGTGTTCAAGGCCCTGGGTGACCCGGTCCGCCTGCGGCTGCTGTCGATGATCGCCTCGCGGGAGGGCGGGGAGATCTGCGTCTGCGACCTGACCCCGGCCTTCGACCTGTCCCAGCCGACGATCTCCCATCACCTCAAGCTGCTGAAGCAGGCCGGTCTGATCGCGTCCGAGCGGCGGGGAACGTGGGTGTATTACCGGCTGCTGCCGGAGACGACGGACCGGCTCGCCGCGATCCTGACGCGCCCCGGCAACCCGGATGTGCAGCCCCTTCAGCCCCTCGACGAGCCCGCCGGGGCCGCTTCGTGAACGAGACGACCACCGCCCCGAGCAGTTCGGTGGCCGGACGGCTGTCGCTGGTCGACCAGTTCCTCGCGGTGTGGATCCTCGCCGCGATGGCAGCCGGCCTCGGCCTGGGCCGTCTGGTCCCCGGCCTCGGGGACGCGCTCGCGAAGGTCACCATCACCGGGGTCTCGCTGCCGATCGCGCTCGGCCTGCTCGTGATGATGTATCCGGTCCTCGCGAAGGTCCGCTATGACCGCCTGGACACCGTCACCCGTGACAAGCGCCTGCTGATCCCGTCCCTGGTGATCAACTGGGTCATCGGCCCGGCCGTCATGTTTGCCCTCGCCTGGGTCTTCCTGCCCGACCTGCCGGAATACCGGACCGGCCTGATCATCGTCGGGCTCGCCCGGTGCATCGCCATGGTCATCATCTGGAACGACCTGGCCTGCGGCGACCGCGAGGCCGCCGCCGTCCTCGTCGCCCTGAACTCCGTGTTCCAGGTGATCGCGTTCTCCGCGCTGAGCTGGTTCTATCTGTCGGTCCTGCCCGGCCGGCTCGGCCTCGACCAGACGACGCTGGACATCTCGGTGTGGGAGATCGCCCGCAGCGTGCTGATCTTCCTCGGCATCCCCCTCGCCGCCGGCTTCCTGACCCGGCGCATCGGCGAGAAGGCCAAGGGACGCGCCTGGTATGAGGCGAAGCTGATCCCCCGCATCGGCCCGTTCGCCCTGTATGGGCTGCTGTTCACGATCGTCGTCCTGTTCGCCCTCCAGGGCGACGCGATCACCTCCCAGCCCCTCGACGTCGTCAGGATCGCGCTGCCGCTGCTGGTGTACTTCGCCGTGATGTGGGCCGGTTCCATGGCCCTGGGCAAGGCCGTCGGCCTGGACTATCCCAAGGCGACGACACTGGCGTTCACCGCCGCGGGCAACAACTTCGAACTGGCGATCGCAGTAGCCATCGCAACGTTCGGCGCGACCTCCGGGCAGGCCCTGGCCGGGGTTGTCGGCCCGCTCATCGAGGTGCCGGTCCTCATCGGCCTGGTCTATGTCGCTCTCGCCGCCCGCCGCTACTTCCCGAATTCCGAGCCCCTGCCGGCCCCTGCGGCTGCCGCCGAGGAAGGTCCCGCCCATGTCTGACACCGCCGCCGCGAAGCCGTCGGTGCTGTTCGTGTGCGTCCATAACGCCGGACGCTCGCAGATGGCCGCCGCCTTCCTCACCCACCTCGGCCAGGGCCGCATCCAGGTCCGCTCGGCCGGCTCGGCCCCGGCCGGCAGCGTGAACCCGGCCGTCGTCGAGGCAATGAACGAGGCCGGAATCGACATCTCCGCCGAGATCCCCAAGGTCCTGACCACCGAGGCCGTGCAGGCATCCGACGTCGTGATCACCATGGGCTGCGGAGACACCTGCCCCGTCTTCCCCGGCAAGCAGTACTTGGACTGGAAACTCGATGACCCAGCAGGCCAGGGCATTGACGCGGTCCGCCCGATCCGCGACGAGATCGAATCACGGATCCGGAGCCTGCTCGACGAGCTCCGATCCAGCGGAACCTGACCGCCCGGGCCCGCGAAGCGGCGGTGGGCCGCAGGTTGACCCACCGCCGCTTTGCGGAACTCTTGGAGGTTGCCAGTAAAACGGTCCCTTTGTGTCCCTGGCGGGGTGCCAAAGGTGCGGGCCGTCGACGTACTTCGCCCGCAAGAAGCGACCGAAGTCCGCCCGCCGGCTCCGCGACGAACGGCTGATGCCGCTGATGCAAGGCCCCTGGAAGGACGTCGACCAGGTCGAACGGGCGATCTTCCAGTGGGTCACGTGGTACAACGAGGAACGGCTCCACTCCGCCCTCGACTACGTACCACCCGCCGAGTACGAACGCGACTGGTGGCGACAGCAGGAAGCCTCCCCGCAGTCCGCCTGAAACAAGATCACCGGACTCTACGAAACTCGGGGCAGCTCATGGCGCCGGTGGAGTCCGGTCCGCCTTCTCGGCCTCCTCGTCGACCAGCTTGCACACACAATGGCCCGCGCACTGCGGGGCGGTCCCCAAGCAGCAAGCGCAGGATTTCGGTATCTCGGACCATGGCAGGGAGCTCAGTTCCCGGAGCACTTGATGTGCTTCGGGTCGGGCAGCTGGTGAGTCGTCTCGTGGGCGTGGGCTGCTTCATGGCCGTCGGCGTCGGTGGGCTTGGAAGAGGGGGGCGGCAGGCGAGGCGGATGGGGAGGCACCTGGGGCGAAGGCTCCGGCTGCGCCGTTCTGGCCGGTGATGCCGTTGCCGAAGAATTCAGAGCGCATCCTCAGTCTTGGCATGAAGCCGACCGGGTCCGGGCCATGACTGGCTGGCCATTTTTGCTCGTTGCTCCGGGGAAGCGTGCCGTGACAGCATTTGGCAGGTGTTCGATATCGGGGATGACATAGCAGAGCCGCCCGTCCGGCGTTCGAAGATCGCCGACTTGGCCGACTGGCCTGCTCCCGAGGTGCGGTCGACACCGGGTGTGGCCCTGGAGCCGGTCCCTGCCATGGCGCCGGAGGATGATCCGACGGCGGCGGCCCGGCATGAGTTTGCTGTGTTGCTGGGTGAGTTCCGGCGTACGGCGGTGTTGGTGCCGCTGGATGAGTTCGGGGATCTGTGGTCGGCGCAGCAGAACGGGGTTCGTTGGATCTGTGCGTTCTCGGATGAGGAGGCGTTGGCCCGGTTCGCGCAAGCCCGGGGGGATGTCGGGCGGGAGTGGGTGTACCGGACGGTGCTGGGTGCGCGGTTGTTGGATGTGATGGTGCCGATGCTGCCGGGGCCTGCGGGGGTGGCGCTGGATGCGGGCGGTGAGGACGGGATGTTGTTTCCGCCGGTGGCGGGCATCGTGCCGGACGCGGTTGCTGTGGATCTCGGGGGGATGCAGTGAGCGGGGAGAGTGCCGATCTTCAGGTGCCGCCGGAGGCGTTGGCCGAGATCGCGAAGGGGATCGATCTGGCGCATGCGGAGTTGAAGGATCTCGGGTTCATCGGCCAGGCGTCGACGGGCCGGGGGTTCTCGGATCTCGCTTTGTCGGGGTTGGAGTTGGGGCATGGCGGGCTGACGTCTGAGTTCGAGACGTTCTGTAATCGCTGGGAGTGGGGTGTGCGGGCCCTGACGCAGAAGGGGAACGGTTTCGCGCTGGGGGTCGGATTGTCGGCGGGTTCCTTTGCGGAGCAGGAGCAGTACATCAAGGACTCGTTCAAGGTCGGCGTGAACTCTTTGAACGGGAATCCGCACCTGTCCGAGGACGAGGTGAAGACCATGAGCTGGGACACGATCCGCAACCAGTCCGCGTATGACAACCCGGACTTCAGCGGTGAGTCGATGCTTGAGGCGAACGCCGAGGTGAAGCAGAACTGGCAGGACACCGCCTACGACGCGGAGGACGCCGCGCTCGACTCGATGGAGCGGTCCGGGTTGGTGGACCCGGCGGTGCGGGCAGTGGCGGATGAGCGGCTGAAGGAGCAGCTTGATCCGTCGCAGGAGGCGATTCGTCAGGCCGAGCAGCCGCGGTGGGGGGAGAGTCGCTGATGGTGGACTGGGGGAAGCTCGGCGGAGACCTTTACGACGGTGCCGGCAAGCTGGTCGACAAGGGCAAGGAGATCGTCGGCGAGGGGATCGACAAGGGCACCGATTTCGTCGGCTCCGGTCTGGAGAAGATCGGTGCCGACGGGTGGGCGGACGCGGTCGAGGACTGGGGGGACGAGACCGCGTCCTCGCTCGGGGCGGAGGTTGGTGAGAAGCAGCTCGGGCAGAGCGAGGAAGCGAACGAGCTGATCCATGGTAGGCCGGAGAAGATCGCCGCGACGGTGAAGAACCTCCGGGACTTCCAGCGGGCGTTCGATCTCGTCGGCGGCGGGATGAAGAAGCTCGACTCCGGTCACTGGAGGGGTGTGGCCGCCGACGCGTTCCGGGAGAAGTTCCAGACACTGCCGACCGACTGGTTACGTGCGGCGGATGCGTTCGAGGACGCGGCCACGGCGTTGGAGACGTATGCCGGGACGGTCACGAGCGCGCAGGCCAAGGCCGGTGAGGCGATCGCTCTGTACAAGGAGGGCAAGCAGGACTACGAGACGGCCGCTGCCGCGTTCCGGGAGAAGGCGGCGGCGTACAACGCGGTCCGCAACACCGAGCACCCGCTCCCGCACCCAGGGAAGTTCTCCGATCCGAGCGTGGCCAAGCGGCAGCATGCCCAGGAGATGCTGCAGCACGCCCGGCAGGCGCGTAACGAGGCTGCCGAGTCGGCCAAGAGCGCGATCACCGCGGCGATGGCCCACGCCCCGAAGGAACCCACGGGCTTGGACCGGCTGAAGCAGGAGGTTGTCGACTACGGCGTGGGCCAGGGCTTCGAGTTGGCGCACTTCGGTGGCGGTATCGTCAAGGGCACCGCGGGACTGCTGAATTTCGTCCGCTCGGTCAACCCGACCGACCCGTACAACCTGACGCACCCGGCCGAGTACTACAAGGGCGTCAACATGACGCTCGCCGGCCTGGTCTCCAGCGCCGCCAACCCCGACCGCACGTTGAAGAACGCCTGGGACGCGGCCAAGGGCGACCCCTCCGAATTCATCGGCCGACTCGTCCCCGAACTGGTCGGCACCAAGGGAGGCGGCCTGATCAAGGGCGGCCTGCGGGCCGGGATGAAGGACCTCCTCGAACGCCCCAAGGGCAAGAACCGGCACGGACACGAGAAGAACCCCGACTCCAACGCCAAGAAGTGCAGCGAGGTCAAGTGCGCCGGAGACCCCGTCGACGTCGCCACCGGACGCATGCTGCTCCCTCAGACGGACATCACGCTGCCCGGATCGCTGCCCCTGGTCTTCGCGCGCGTCTTCGACTCCTCCTACCGAGCCGGACGCTGGTTCGGTACCGGCTGGTCGAGCACGGTCGACCAGCGCCTGGAGATCGACGCGGAAGGCATGGTGTTCAGTTGCGCCGAGGGCAGCCTGCTCGCCTACCCGCATCCCGCGCCCGGCGTTCCCGTCATGCCCACGCATGGTCGGCGCTGGCCGCTGGACCGGGTGGACGACGGTTACACCGTCACCGACCCGGAAACCGGCCTGGTCCGGCACTTCGTCGACCACTCCGACGGGAAGCTGGCGCTCCTGGCCCAGATCGACGACCGCAACGGCCGCTGGATCGCCTTCGAGTACGACGAGACAGGTGCCCCGACGTCGATCGTGCACCACGGTGGCTATCACCTGAAGCTCACCACGAACGACGGCAGGGTCACCGCCCTGCACCTGGCAGGCGCCGCACCGGACGGCACCGACCAGGAGATCCTCCGCTACGGCTACACCCACGGCCACCTCACCGAAGTCACCAACTCCTCAGGCAAGCCGCTGCGCTTCGGCTGCGACGAACTCGGCCGCATCACCTCGTGGACGGACACCAACGGCAGCCGGTACGAGTACGTCTACGACGAACACGACCGCTGCGTGTACCAGACCGGCACGAACGGCCACCTTGAAGCCCACTTCACCTGGGACGACACCGACCCCACCACCGGCCTACGCATGACGTCCATGACCGACGGCCTCGGCCACACAGAGCGATATGTGATCAACGACCGCTCCCAGGTCATCGCCGAGATCGACCCTCTGGGCGCGGTCACCCGCTACGAGCACGACCGCTACCACCGGCTCCTGTCCGTCACCGACCCGCTGGGACACATCACCCGCTCCACATACGACGAGCATGGCCGCCTCACCTCGGTGGTCCGCCCGGACGGGCGTGAACTGACGGCCGACTACAACGCCCTCGGCCTGCCGGTGCGGGTCAAGGGCGCGGACGGGACGGTCACTCGACAGACGTATGACGAGCGGGGCAACCGCACGTCGGTCACCGACGCCTCCGGCGCGACAACGGCCTACACGTACGACGAGGCCGGACACCTCACATCCGTGACGGATGCACTCGGACACCGCTCCGCGGTGCGGTGCGACGCGGCTGGTCTGGCCGCCGAGATCACCGACCCGCTGGGCGCAACGACGCGCTACGAGCGCGACGCCTACGGACGCCCGGCTTCGAATAGCGACGCCCTGGGAGCTGTCACCCGGTTCGCCTGGACCACGGAGGGGAAACTCGCCCACCGTATCGACGCCGACGGAAGCGAACAGTTCTGGACGTACGACGGTGAAGGCAACTGCCTCACTCACACCGACGCCGTGGGAGGCGTTTCCACCTTCGAGTACGCAGATTTCGACCTGCTCGTGGCACGAACCGGCCCGGACCGAGTGCGGTACGAGTTCAGCCACGACCCGCTGCTCCGACTTACCGAAGTTACGGACCCACAAGGGCTGACCTGGAACTACAGATACGATCCAGCCGGTCGTCTCACCACGGAGAGCGACTTCGACGGCCGGGTGCTCACATACACCTACGATGCCGCGAGCCGCCTGGTCTCCCGCACCAACGGTGCCGGTCAGACCATCCGGTTCGAACGCAACGAACTCGGCCAACTGCTCCGCAAAGACGCGGACGGAGCACTCACCCACTACGAGTACGACATCTTCGACCAGCTGGCCGACGCATCAGGACCCGACACCACTCTGACCCGGATGCGCGATCGATACGGGCGCCTGAAATACGAGACCGTCAACGGCCGACGTCTCTCCTTCGAGCATGACGCCCTCGGACGCCGCACCAGCAGGAAAACCCCCGGCGGATCCGTCAGCGCCTGGACCTACGATGCTGCAGGCCGACGCGATGAACTCACGACGGCCGGTCGCACACTCACCTTCGAACGGGACGCGGCAGGCCAGGAACTGACCCGGCACATCGGCTCCACAGTCGCGCTCCGGCACGAATTCGACATCATGGGCCGCCTCACTGGTCTGCACGTCACAGCGACGAACCGCACTCTTCAGCACCGCGCCTACTCCTACCGCGCCGACGGCAACCTCACCGGCATCGACGACCACTTCCGCGGCAGCCGAACCTTCGACCTGGACGCCCTGGGCCGGGTCACGGCCGTGCACGCCTCGAACTGGACCGAGCGATACGCGTACGACGCGGCAGGCAACCAGACCGAAGCGACCTGGTCCACCGCACACCCGGGTCAGGAGGCTGTAGGGACCCGCACCTATGCGGGCACACGCATCAGCACAGCGGGGAACATTCGCTACGAGCATGATAAACAGGGCAGAATCGTACTCCGTCAGAAGCGGCGGCTTTCCCGTAAACCCGAAACGTGGCGATTCGCCTGGGACGCCGAGGACCGGCTCGTTTCGGTGGTCACGTCGGACGGAACAGTCTGGCGCTACCAGTACGATCCGATAGGCCGTCGCACAGCCAAGCAGCGCCTCGCCGGCGACGGCGACACCGTCCTGGAGCAGACCTCCTTCACCTGGGACGACGCACAGCTCTGCGAGCAATGGGCTACCGGGGAGGGCCTGCCCAACCCTGTCACGCTCACGTGGGATCACGACGGCGTGCGCCCGTTGGCGCAGGTGGAGCGCATCTTCGCAGGTGGTTCGTCTCAAGAGGCCGTTGATGAAAGATTCTTCACCATCGTCACCGATCTGATCGGCACTCCGAGCGAACTCATCGACGAGTCGGGGGGATTGGCCTGGCGCACGCGCACCACACTGTGGGGCACGACAACCTGGGCGACAACGAGCACGGCATACACGCCGCTTCGATTCCCTGGCCAGTACTTTGACCCCGAGACCGGCCTCCATTACAACGTCCACAGGTACTACGACCCCGAAACGGCCCGTTATGTGACCGCTGATCCTCTGGGCCTCGACCCTGCCCCCAACGCCCTGACGTATGTGGAGAACCCGCATACATGGGCCGACCCGTTGGGGCTGAAGCCCTGCAAGATACGTGTATCTCCCGTGGCATCCGATTGGGCCACCAAAGGCGCCCACATCCACATCCCACTGAAGAAAAAGCTGGGTCTTGAGGATGAAGTGCACGTGTTCGTGGATGATAACGGCAACATTGCGGGTGCACCGATCAGGCTCGAACACGGCTGGGCCTCGGACAAGAGCGTCCAGGCAGCCGTGGACGCCGTGAACACCGATCCCAAGCTTCGCGCCGATCTGCTCACCAAGGCCAGGTCCGCCCGGGAGCATATGCTTGATCACAACTGGGGAAATAAAAAGAACCGGGCGGATGAAATGAAAGCACTCATCGAAAAATTGGAGGGATGGCCGTGAGTGGCGCTAAACTGATCGCCTCATTCATCGCAACTGGGCGATTGTACGGGGTTGGCATCGGCTCTACACTCATGAATCTTCAGCAGAAAATTAACTGTGATTTCGTGGATGTTGTCGACGAGGACGGTGATTCAATGAGACGTGACTATGGGTTCATCGAATTTTATCTGAATTCCGGTCAGGGCTGGAGCGTATCCGGGGGTGCCATCGAGCTGCACAGGCTGGCGGCCCGCAGCGATATGGCCAATCGGTGGCACGCTGCCATGCGCGACGAGTTTCCCCAATACCTTACATGGGATGAATTGCGCGACGAGTTTTTCAAGCTGCCAAATCCTCCCGCCCTTCAAATTATCGATCAAGGTGATTTTCTGGAGTACCGCGCATCTGCAACGAAGGTATCCGTCCTGGTCAGCAATGACCATGAGGAACGCGACGAATCGCTGGGGCATGGAGACGTATGGAGCGTCAGCCTCGGCTGACAGCAACGCCGTTGGCCCGTCGACCCGTCTGCTGGAGACGACTTGCCGCACCTCTGAGATGTGCTGTTGAAAGACATGGGCTGGTTCGGCTCGTAGAAACGCTAATGGGGCTGGCCGTGACGCTCGTTTGACGCTCCGGGCGTCTGCCGGCCTGCTCGGGGCAGCCGAAAACCCGTGCTGACCTGCGGTTATGTCTTTCCTTCTTAATGTGACGTGTTTCCGATGACGCATCATGTGGAGTGCGTGGCGATTCTGGAGCCGGCGGACAAGGGTGCCTGACCTGTGGTTTTGTTGCCTGGGTGGGCGCTCGACCTGTTTCCCTCCGTGTAGCGGATCGAGCGGACGGACTGCCCCTTGGAAGCGGCTTGACCTGCGGTTTCATGGTGGAAGCAACCATAGCGGCGACGATTTCAGGGCCTCGTTTCGGAGATTCTTGACGCTCGGTTGAGGCTTGCTCTGTGGCTCTGGCCCAGCCACATGGCTCGGGTCACTGGGTCGATCACGAGGCGATTTCGGTATCTCGGACCACGGCAGGCAGGTCAGTTCCCGCAGCCCTTGCTGTGCTTCGGGTCGGGCAGCCGGTGGGCCGTGTTGTGGGTGGCTTTCCGGGCGAACCATTGCGCTCACACGGAACGCCGCCGGACAGGAAAGCTCCCGGATCATCGTTCGTCCTGGTCAATAGGGACCATGAAGAACGCAACGGATGGCTGGGGCATGGAGACTCCGGGCACAGCTTGCTCTCCGCCCCCTTCTCTTACAGCCATCGCAGCCTGGTAGGCAGACGAGAGGCCGGCATCTCCTGGCAGCCGACCGATGCCGCCGCCGACGGTGCAGAGTACGCCCAGCACCACGGTCAGTCCGAGCATCATGGGCGTGGGTACCGCGCGAGTGCGCGGCCCTGGACCGCGGCGGTGGGTACGGTGCCCGAGTTTTCGCTCAGGAAGTACCGCGAGTCGTTGGAGTTCTCCCGGTTGTCGCCCAGGAGGAACATGCGGCCGGAGGGCAGCGTGACATCGAGGTCGGGGGTGCTCTGCCTGGCATCCGCGTGCTTCACATACGGCTCCCTGACCGTTCGGCCGTTGACGGTCAGGGAACCGTCCGCGAAGACGAGGCGAGCCAGCTTTGGATGTCGCGTTCGAGGGCCTGAACGGAGCGGTGGATGCCGCGCCGGAGTTTCTTCTGTGTGAACTCGGCGAACCACCGCTCCACCAGGTTCAGCCAGGACGATCCCGTCGGCGTGAAGTGCAGGTGGAACCGAGGGTGGGCCAGCAGCCACTGCTTGATCACGGGTGTCTTGTGGGTGGCGTAGTTGTCCAGGATCAGATGCACCTCGAAACGACAGATGCATTCACCGCTCAAGTCGCGACCCCCGCCCGCTGCTCCGGTCGCGCGGGCACCCGCCCGAAGGGGCGGCACAGGGGAAGTGCGGGCTTGCATAGACTGACTCCGGTCCGGGTCTGCCCGCAGTCCAGAGCAGTGGTTGCAAGCCGTACAGGGGGAGGCGTAGCGCTGTGGAACCACTTAGGGACGACGACCCGAAGTCGATCGGGGGCTTTGCGCTCGTTTGCCGGATCGGGGCCGGCGGTATGGGCCAAGTGTTTCTCGGCGAATCCGCGGCCGGTCATCAGGCCGCGGTGAAGGTCATCAAGGCCTCCGTGCTCGACGAGGACACCCGTGCCCGGTTCCTGTCCGAAGTGGACAGCATGCGCACCGTGTACGGGCCGTTCGTCGCGGGCTTCGTGGGCGCCGACGCGGCCGCGGAGCAGCCCTGGCTCGCCGTGGAATACGTCCCCGGCCCGGATCTGCGCACCTACGTCGCCGGGCACGGCCCCCTCCCTCTCGTCGAGACCGCCAGTCTCGGGGCGCTGCTGGCCGAGGGCCTCGGCACGGTTCACGATGCGGGGCTGCTCCACCGTGACCTGAAACCGCAGAACATCCTGCTGTCCGAGTACGGTCCCAAAGTGATCGACTTCGGCCTCGCCGTGCTCGCCGAGCGTCGCACCATGCTGACGGCGACCGGCTTCGTCGTCGGTAGCGTGTTGTGCATGCCGCCGGAACAGGCCCGGGGCGAGCACCAGCTGGACCGGCCGGCCGATGTCTACGCGCTGGGTGCGGTGCTGTTGTTCGCCGCGACCGGACACTACCCGTACGAAGGGCCGACCTGGCAGGCCGTCGCGCTGAAGATCGAGGACCCCGCGACGCCGCCCGACCTGACCGGCCTGCCCCCGGAACTGGAGGGCCTGGTCACGGACATGCTGGCGTCGGACCCTGCGGCCCGGCCGACGCTGCCTCAGGTCATCGAGAGGCTCGTGCAGGTTATCCATGGTCTGGGCCTGACCGCCCTCCAGGCCAAGCGCCGGCTCGCCGACCTGACCCCCGAGATCGTGGTTCCGCAACTGCCCCCACCCGCTTTCGAACCCGGTAGCGGAGACGCGGCCTACACGCCCACCGTCGTCGACGCGGCAGCGGCCGAGGACGACGAGGAGACCGGCGCACCGGAGCCGACCGGGGCCGAGCGGCTCGGCGTCGGTACAGAGCCCGGCGAAGAACCCGAAGACGCCGTCCCCGCTGTATCGACGGGGGCAGTCCCCGGGCGTGGCGGAGCCCTGCCCCGAGGCCGCGCGGCCACCGCCGTCCGCCCCGCGGCGCCTCTGCGGATCGCCGAGCGGATCCGTGCCGCCTATGCCCGGGAGGCACGCTTCTGAGTTGTGGCGTCGCCCCTCTCGGAAGTACGGCCGACCGCCCTTGCCCCACGTGACAGACTTGGCGTCGCTGGGCCGCATACGCAGGCGACGACGGAGGGACGACGGGTGACCGACCAGGGGGCGAAGCCGGGGGAGACCCGGTTCCCGCCGGGGGCGCAGATCCTCGTACGCGACGAGGAGTGGCTGGTCCGCAACGCCGCCCCGACCGATCACGACGGTGAGCGGATCGATGCGGTCGGCGTCTCGGAGTTCGTCCGCGACGAGGAGGCCGTCTTCTTCAGCGGGATCGATCGCGTGGAGCTGCTCGACCCGGAGAAGACCCGTCTGGTCCCCGACACGTCCTCGTACTTCCGGCGCAGCCGCCTCTTCCTCGAAGCGATTCTGCGCAAGACGCCGCTGCCCCAGTCCGAGCGGGGCCTCGCCCTGGCCGACCGCTTCCTGCTCGACCCGCTCGTCTACCAGCAGCGCCCCGCCGAGCTCGCCCTGTCCCTGCGCAACCTCCGGCCCCGGGTCCTGATCGCCGACGTCGTGGGCCTCGGCAAGACGCTCGAGATCGGCCTGACCCTCGCGGAACTCATCCGCCGCGGCCGGGGCGAGCGCCTCCTGATCGTGACCCCGCAGAGCATCCTGGAACAGTTCCAGCACGAGCTGTGGACCCGCTTCTCGATCCCGCTCGTGCGGCTCGACTCCCTCGGCATCCAGCGCATCCAGCGCGAGATCCCGGCCGGCCGGAACCCGTTCACGCACTACAAGCGCGTGATCATTTCCGTCGACACGCTCAAGAACATCGGCCAGTACCGGCACCACCTGGAGCGCATCCGCTGGGACGCGGTCGTCATCGACGAGTCGCACAACCTGATCAACCCCGGCAGTCAGCGGCGCGCCCTCGCCGAGATCCTCGCCCCGCGCACGGACGCCCTGCTGCTCGCCAGCGCCACCCCGCACAACGGCGACAAGCGCTCCTTCGCCGACCTGATCTCGCTCCTCGACCCGGCCGCCATCGCCGACCCCGACCACTACGACCCGGCCGAGGACCTCGGCCACCTCTACATCCGGCGGACCAAGATCAGCCCCGAGGTCCGGGACGAGATGGGCACCGAGTGGCCCGACCGGGGCCCCACCGTCTCCCTCCACTGCGCCGCCGGTGAGGCGGAGGAACGGATCTTCGCCGAGATCGCCGAGCACTGGCTCCCCGCCCCACAGGCGAGTGCGGAGTTCGGCACGGCCGAACAGGACCGCACCTCGGTCGCCACCGAGCAGCTCTTCGCCTACAACCTGCTCAAGACGTTCCTGTCCTCCCATGTCGCCCTCGGCGAGACGGTCGACAACCGTGTCGCCACGCTCGGCGAGCGGGTCCGCAAGGCCGGGGAGAAGGGGCTGCGGCCCGACCCGGCCATCGCCCCGGAGCAGGCTGCCCTGGCCCGGCTGCGGGAGATCGTCGCGGGCATGGGCGACGGCACCGCACCCGGTGACTCCGCCAAACTCGACGCGCTCGTGGAGCAGTTGAAGGACATCGGCGTGGGACCCCGGTCCGCGACCCGGGCCGTGGTCTTCTCCGAACGCGTCCGCACACTCACCTGGCTGGCCGAGGTCGTCCCGGCCCGCCTCGGCTTCCCGGTCGGGGCCGACGGCAGTGCGAAGGCCGTCACAGTCATGCACGGCGGCCTCAGCGACGACGAGCAGGCCAAGGTCCTGGAGGCGTTCGGCCTGGCCGACAACCCGGTCCGGCTGCTGTTCACCGGCGACGTCGCCTCCGAGGGCGTCAACCTGCACCGCCAGTGCCACCACCTGATCCACTACGACATCCCGTGGTCGCTGATCCGCATCGAGCAGCGAAACGGCCGTATCGACCGGTACGGGCAGAAGCACGAGCCCCAGTTCCGTGCCCTGATCCTCACCTCCGCGATCCCCGGTGCCAAGGACGACCGCACGGTCGCCGAGAAGCTGCTCCTCCGGGAGGAGGAGGCGCACAAGCTGGACGGGACGGCCGAGGCCGTGTCCGGTCTCTACCGGGCCGAGGAGGAGGAGCGCCGGCTCATCAGGGAACTGGTCCGCGGCGGCACGGTCGAGGACTTCCTGGAGTCCGCCCCGGCCGAGGACACCGCCCTCGCCGACCTCTTCGGCCAGGTGGGCACGATCACCGAGCAGGAACTGCCCGCACGCGCCGAGCTGATCTCCCTCTTCGAGGGGGACACGGCCGACTTCGTCGACACCGCTCTCGACGAGGTGTACGAGGACCGGGCCCAGGACCTGATCGGCCTGGCGTCCGGCACCGACGCCAAGGGCGGCGCGTACTTCTCGCTCTCCCCGGCCCTGGCCCCCGACCTGCTGCACCGCCTCAAGGCCCTGCCGCCCTCCTACCTGAAGGAGCAGCGCGTCGCCGAGCGGATGCTGGTCACCTTCGACCGCACCCTCGCGCAGCGCAAGCTCACCGAGGCCAGGGACAGCAGTACCACCATGTGGCCGGAGGTCTCCTTCCTCACCGACATCCACCCGGTGGTGGAGTGGCTGACGGACAAGGTCCTCGTCGAGTTCGGCCGGCAGGAGGCTCCGGTCATAACGACCCCTCACGTCGAGGGGCCCGTGTTCCTCGTCCAGGGCATCCACTCCAACGCTCTCGGCCGCCCCACCGTGGTGCGGTGGATGGCTGTGACCGGGCTCGGCGCCGACGGCACCGGGGCACCCGAGGTGCGCCCCATGGCGGACGCGCTGCGCGACGCGAAGGTCGGCCCGAGGCTCGCCCGCACCGGCGGTCCGCGCGACCCGGAGCGGCTCCAGGCCCTCGTGCCGGCCGCCGTCGCCGCAGCCCGCGCACACCTGGAGACGGGAAGGGCCGCCTGGGAGGAGCAGATCAGCGAGCCGCTCGCCACCTACCGCGCCCATGTCGCCCAGTGGCGTACGGACTCCCTGTTGCCCGGCATCACCGGCCGCCGCGAACGCCTCGTGGAGGAGACCGCCGACGAACTGGCCCGGCTGCTCGACCAGTTGCACACCACCGGCCGTCCGCTGCTGCGCGTCCTGGCCGTCCTCGACCGCCCTGGAGACCCGGACGCTCCCGGCGCCGGGGACGACGCGGGCCCGATGGCCGAGCCGTTCACCTCCGATCCTCACCCGTCCGACGCCCAGGCGGAGAACTGACGTGACGTACGACTCGCTGGTCAACCACGGCGACTACCTCTCGGCCCACTATCTCGCCGAAGTCCTTCCCAAGGACCTGAAGGCCAAGGACGGCCTCCTCGCCCGGTGGGCCGCCTTCGAGGAGGAGGAACGCCGTCGCCACGCCGACGCCGTCGCCGAGGTCAAGCGTCAGGCGATCGACCCCGCCTCCGTACCCCCGCGTGCCCGCACCCCCCGCGAGGGACTGCGCGCCCTGCGCGGCCCCTACTTCGCGGGCCGCGCCGCCCTCGCCGAGGACGCGGAAGCGCTCGCCGAACCCGATGCGCCTGAGCCCGAGGGCTGGCAGAAGCGGTGCACCGAAGTCCATCTGGACACTCTGCACGCCCTCGGTTACACCGCCGCCCACGAGCAGACCGTCACCGTCCACCGCGCCGACCACGAGTACACCGTCCAGGTCGCGCATGCCGAACCCGGCCTGTACGCCGTCTCCTGCGGCTGGACCACCGAGCCCGACGCCGCTCTCGACCCGGACGGCGCCGGCCGCCTGCTCCACCCCGTCGCCCTGGAGGCCTCGGCGACACTCGACGACGCCAAGGCCCTCACCGACTTCCTCTTCGCCTGCGACACACCCCCGCGCTATGTCCTGCTGCTCGTCGGCGGCGTCATCGTCCTCGCCGACCGCCTGGCCTGGCACGAGGGCCGCTACCTGGCCGCCGACCTCGATGCGGCGCTCAACCGCCGCGACGACCGCCACGGCGGCGAACTCGACACGGTGGCCGCGCTGTTCGGCGCCGACTCGCTGCGCGTCCCCGCCGAGGGCGGCACCGCGCCGCTCGCTGCCTTCCTCGACAAGTCCGGCAAGCACGCCGTCGGAGTCTCCACCGAACTGCGTGAGGGCCTGCGCCTGAGCGTCGAGTGGATCGCCAACGAAGTCCTGGACCGCCTGCGCGAACCGGAGAACGGCATCACCCCGGCCGAACTCGACGACCCGGCCCGCCTGGCCAAGGAGCTCAGCCGGGAGTCGCTGCGCTACCTGTACCGGATCCTGTTCCTGCTGTACGCCGAGGCCAGCCCCGCGCTCGGCATCCTCCCCTCCGACTACCCCGAGTACGAGCAGGGCTACGGCCTCCAGCGCCTCGGCGACCTCGTCCTGCGCGACCTCGTCGGCGAGCGCTCCCGGCGCGGCTTCCACCTGTACGAGTCGCTGGACCTGCTCTTCGACAAGGTCGAGAACGGCCACCGTCGTTACGGCACCGAACCCGAGGACCTGGCGGCCGAGGCCGCCGCCCGCGAGGCCACCGCGGCGGAGATCGAGGCGGCCAAGCTGCTCGCCGCCGGCACGATCACCCGGGCCGAGCACACCGAACGCGTCCGCGAGGCCGATCGCGCCCGCCGCGCCGCCGCCCGCAGCACCAGCGCGGGACTGCGCTTCGAGGCCCTGCGTTCCGAGCTGTTCACCAAGGAGGCCGTCCGTCTCATCTCGGACGACCAGATCGAGAACCCGGCGTACCGGGGAGGTGAGGGCGAGCGCCGCCGCCCGTTCCTGGACACCCGGCTGCGTAACGAGACTCTGCACAAGGTGCTGCGCCGCCTGATGCTCACCCAGGGCCGGGGCAGGGAGCGCGGAGGGTTCATCTCGTACGCCCAGCTCGGCATCAACCAGCTCGGCGCGGTGTACGAGGGCCTGATGTCGTACTCCGGTTTCATCGCCGAGGAGGAGTTGTACGAGGTCGCCAAGGGTGGCGACCCCTCGGGCGGCAGCTGGATGATCCCCGCCTCCCGCGTCCAGGACTACCAGGACGAGGTCTTCGTCCAGCGGACCAACGCCGAGACCGGCCGCCCGGAGCGGGTGGTCCACCCGAAGGACACGTTCGTCTACCGCCTGGCCGGCCGCGACCGCCAGACCTCCGCCTCGTACTACACGCCGAAGCCATTGACCGAGGTCACGGTCGAACTGGCCCTCAAGCACCGCCTGGACCAGCACGACACCACGACCCCGGCCAGGGAACTCCTGGAGTGGAAGATCTGCGAGCCGGCTCTCGGCTCGGGCGCGTTCCTCAACGAGGCGATCGACCAGGTGGCCGCCGAGTACCTGAGGCGGCGCGAACACGAGCTGGGCCGCCGCATCGACCCCGAACTGCGGCAGATCGAGCTCCAGAAGGCCAAGGCGTACATCGCCCTGCACAACGCGTACGGAGTCGACCTCAACGCCACGGCGGTGGAGCTGGCCGAGGTCTCCCTGTGGCTCAATTCCATGCATCCGGGCATGCGGGCCCCCTGGTTCGGCCTGCACCTGCGGCGCGGCAACTCGCTCATCGGCGCGGGCCGCAAGGTCTATGAGGCCGACGTCCTGACGGACGGCCAGTGGCTCGCGAAGAAGAACACCCTGCCGCCGACGGACCTGCCGTTCCGGGACGGCCCGCTGCCCGAGGGCGCGGTGCACCAGTTCCTGCTGCCCGCGATCGGGTGGGGCGCGGTCGCCGGAGAGCCGGAGGCCAAGAAGCTCGCGCAGGACGCGGCGAAGGCGCTCGGCAAGTGGCGCAAGGGCGTGCAGAAGGCCCCGAAGGGGCCGAAGCCGTTCCAGGAGCGCGGCGAGGAGACCCACGAGGCACGGCAGAAGCGCTACGACCGGTGGCAGAAGGCGGCGGACAAGACCGAGCTGGGCCGGCTGCAGGGCGTGGCCCGTCGCGCCGAGTTCCTGTGGTCCCTGGTCGCCACCCGCCTCGAACTCTCCGAGCGGACGATCGCCCGCCGCATCGACGTCTGGGGCGCGGACTGGCTGGAGCAGTCCTCGGAGTCGGTGGACAAACAGAAGGTCCTCGAGGACCTGACGCGCCACGGTACGCCGTACTGGCGGCTGAAGACCGTGATGGACGCGTGGTGCGCGCTGTGGTTCTGGCCGCTGGACAAGACCGGCGAACTCGACGGCACGGACCCGGTGTACGCGTCCGGTGGCGGCCTCGTACAGGAGGCGGCGGTACCGGGCCTGCTGGGCGGGCCGCGCACCGCTGCCGAGGCGGCGGGCCCGGCCCCGGGTGACAACCTGTGGCAGGCCACCGGGCTCTTCGACGACCCGGATGGTGAGCAACAGGAGCTGGGTGCGGACTCGGGCGCGGGACTGGCGACGGGGGCGAGGCGGGGCGCGTCGGGGCGCAGGGCGCGCGGCGGGCAGCCGGATCGGACGACTGTCCCGCTCCAGAGCTTCGGCGACTGGCTGGATTTCCTGGAGAAGGTCCTCGGGAAGGTCGACATGCCCGAGAACTCGTTGCTCTCGGGCATCGAGAACCTCAGTCCTGACGATGCGCTGGAGCTGTTGGCCGATGTGGAGGACCGCCTGGAGGGCTTCCTCGGCATGGAACCGGCGCAGCTGCTGCCGTTCCGCTACCCCTGGCTGAACACGGTCGAGGACATCGCCGGCACGACGGAGAAGGACATAAAGGCGGAGGACGGCCACGGCTTCTTCCACTGGGAGCTGCACTTCGCGCATGTGTTCCGGGGGCCGGGAGGCGGGTTCGACCTTCAGGTGGGGAATCCGCCTTGGGTGCGGCCTAAGTGGGAGGAGAACCCGGTTCTCGCCGAGTACGAACCGTGGTTCATGCTCACCGAGAAGCCGACCAAGGCGGAACGCATGCGGCGGCGTGACGAACTGCTGAAGTCGCGGCGCGCCCACGCGTATCTGCTCGCCGAACTCGCGTCGGCGAGTGGCATGAGCGAGATGCTGGGTTCCGGCCCGGTGTACCCCCTGCTTGCGGGAACCCAACCGGACCTGTACCGGGCCTTCATGTGCCAGACGTGGCAGCACACGGCGAACAACGGCTCCGTGGGCCTGGTCCACCCGGGGTCGCACTTCAGCGGTGACAGGGAAGGGCGGCTGCGCGAGGCCGCGTACACCAGGCTGCGGGTGCATGGTGACTTCGTGAATCAGGGCAACCGCTTCTTTCCGCCTCCTGTCGGCCATGCCAGTCACTTCGGGGTCCACATCTACGGCCAGGTGGGAGAGATCGGCTTCGACCATCTGTCTTGGCTCGTGTCCGTTGACGCGCTGCGACTGTCGGCCGAGGACGACGGAACGGCTCCCGACCCCGGGATCAAGTACGGCGCGAGCTGGGACGAACGCCCACACCGGAAGCGGATCGTCCGGGTGGACGAGGCGACGCTCGCCCGGTGGCAGAAGCTGACCGGTGACGAGACGCAGCCTGTCCGTCAGGCTCGGCTGCTGTCGCCGGTGAGTACGGCCGAGGCGCACGCGATCGAGGCGCTGGCGGACTACCCGCTGCGGCTTGCGGAGTACAAGCCGCAGATCAGCAGTGGTTACCACGAGAGCGGGGCCAAGGCAGCCGACCTCATCGACTACAACGTGGCGGACGGCACGGGCGCGGTCCGGCGGCCGGCCGACTGGTCCGAGGTGATCCTCAAAGGTCCGCAGATCGGCCTGGCCAACCCCATGTTCAAGCAGCCGAGCCAGGGCGGCGGCGAGATCCTGGGCCTCAATCCGATGACCCTGGCTGACGGCGCCGTGCCTGAGTCCGAGTACGTCTACGTCGCGAAGCCCGAGGTATACCGGGCTGCTCAGGACGTGTGGAGCGACGGCAGGACGCTGGAGCAGCTCAAGGCTTCCGAGCGCGAGGTGACCCGGGCGCGGAACGCCGCAGCCGGGCGCTTCCGGGTGGCACCGGCCGACGTCACGGACGAGCAGGTGGAGGCGGAGCTCCTGCGGCGGCTGCGGCGGCCATATACGGAGTTCTACCGGGTGGCGTGGCGCAAGATGATTGCGCCGGACACGGAGAGGGCGCTCTACACCGCCTTGTTGCCTACGGGGGCCGCGCACGTTGATGCCTTGCGCAGTGCGGCGCTGTCTGGCAACCGGAGCACTGCAATGCTGGCTGGCTTCTGGGCATCGCTTCCAGTGGACTATTTGCTACGCACGGTTCGTGTGAGGAACCTCGACGTGGCTCCGGCGAGGCGGCTGCCCGCGCCAACTGCCGAACATCCACTTGCCTCAGCCCTCTTGTTGCGCACCTTGCGCCTGAACTGCCTTACATCTGCCTACGCGGAGTTGTGGGCGGAGCTGTATGAGCCACTTTGGCCCGGCTACGAATCCTGGGCTGTGGAGTGGCCAGACATGCAGCCTCTTCACGAGGTCGGCCCAACATGGGAACGAGCTACTCCACTCCGTACCGAGCGGGCCCGCCGCGCCGCACTGGTGGAGATCGATGCACTTGCGTCCGTCTGGCTGGGCATCAGCGCAGATGCTCTCGTGGCTATGTATAAATCCAGATTCCCGATCATGCAGGAGTTCGACGCGGTCACATGGTTCGACGCCAGGGAGCGAAGGATCGCAGGCGCTAGGCACACATTCGGCTTTGGCCAGACCAAGGAGCACTACGAGCACCTCCTCGCCTTCCAGAAGAAGGAGCGGCCCGATCCCCCCGAGGGCTACACCGCCCCCTTCTACAAGGCCGACCGGGAGAAGGAGATGCGCGCGGCGCACGCGTACTTCTCCGCACGGCTGCAGGAAGCCATCGACAAGGGGAAGTGGACGCCGCCTGCCCGGTGAACGGCAGCGCCCCGCGCCGGACGGGTCCGGCGCGGGGCGTGAGGGTCAGCCCTGGGCGGCGTAGGAGACGAAGTTGTCCCACGCGGTGGGGGAGAGGGCGAGTTCGGGGCTCAGCTGGTCCTTGGAATCGCGGACGTGGATTGCCTGCGTCCCCTTCGCCACCTCGATGCAGGCGTCACCCTGCGAGCCGCTGTAGCTGCTCTTGAACCAGGCCAGTTCGGACGTGCTCATAGCGCTCCTCGCATTCGCTTCAGCAGGCCCAGGGAGTCCTCGGGGGTCAGGGCCTGTGAGCGCAGTTTCGCATACCGCTGCTGGAGCAGGCTGATCTCTTTCGCGCTGGCGATCAGCCGCCCGTTCTGCTGTCCCTCGGAATAGGCGAACCACCGGTTCTCCGGCGTCTCGGCCAGCATGATCGGTCCGTCCATCCCCGCGTGCGACGGCTGCCGCAGCGGCATCACCTGAAACTCGACGTTCCAGTTCCGCTCGATCAACTCCAGTAGCCGGTCGAACTGTTCCCGCGTCACCGCCTCCCCGCCCGTCCACCGCTCCAGCACCGCCTGCTCCACGATGAAGCTGAACGCCGTCGGTGGTTTCCGTGTCACCGCCAGCAGCTCCTGCCGTGCCAGCCGCGCCGCGATCCGCTGCTCCAGCTCCTCCGGGTCGGGGAGCGGCGGCACGTCCAGCGACACCGCTCGCGCGTATGCCTCCGTCTGCAACAGGCCCGGCACCACCCGGCATTCGTACGTGTACAGGCTGATCGCCGTCGTCTCCACCCGCGCCCACTGCCGGAACCAACTCGCCAGCCCCGCCTGCCGCGTCAGATGCGGCGCAGCCTTTCGTAGTGCCCCTGTGTTCCCGAGCATCGCCTCCGCGCGTTCCACGAAGTCGCGGTCCGGCATCCGTCGGCCCTGCTCGATCGAGGCGACGGTGTGCTTGGAGAAGCGCACCTGAGCGCCGAACTCCTCGCGGCTGAAGCCCGCGTGCTCCCGTAAAGCCTGGACGAACGCGCCGAACGTGCGCAGACTGTCCGACACCCCGGGCTCGGCGCCGGCTCCCGCACCCGTTCCTCCCGCCGCCGTTCCCGCAGCGCTGTCGTCCGTGTTCTCGTAGGCCACGGTTGGCCACCTTTCGCGCGCACCCACCCAGCCGTACCGCTTCTGACTCGGCTCCATCGTCACGCCGGGTGATGCGTACTGTCCACCGATTGTGTGCGTACGCTGACTCTGCGTACGTGCGGCGGGGGTGGTGAATTCCGGCGTTCGCCCCATGCGTGGGCGCCCGACAGCTTGCCCCGGCCCCGCCCGTCGAGGAGACGGCAGCTGTATTTCTGTTCAGACGGAAGCTCGCGGTGGCTCACCTTGACGGGGATGCCGGGCTTTGCGGGGACCCGGACGCCGACCCCGGAACTCGGCTCCCGAGTCTTCGGGTTCGAGCATCGCGCACCGTCCTGTCACTCGTTCGGGGGCCGGGAGAGATGTGCGGGCCGACGCTTGAGCTTCGGGGTTCGAGGGGCGGGTTTCGAGCGGTGTTCGTCATCCGGGAGGTAGGTAAAGGGATTTGGGGCAACCTCCCCTCCCTCCCCGCCCCGTCACGGCCAGCAAGTATGACTAAATGTGAGCGAGTTGCGGCGGAGAGTCGCGGCTGCTTACGGTGCCCTCAACGAAACGACCCCGACGCGGTGTTCGCAGCACCGGCCGGGGTCTCACCCAAGATCGATCACCAAGAAGGACGATCTCGTGGCTGTTCAGCACCCTAACTCCCCGCTGCCCGCCCCCGCAGCGTCACGCCCGTACCGCAAGGCCCGCACCGGCTACGGCAAGCAGTCCATCCCCGGCCAAGGCCAACCCGGCGTGGGCGACTTCGCCTTCCTGCCGGAGCGTGAGCGGTATGTCGCCGCGTACGTCGACCGCCTGCCCGACGGCGCCGCCATGGACATCAAATCCCTGGCCAAAGACCTTCCCCTGTACGGCCAGATGGCCATCGGTACCGCCCTGCGCGCACTCGCCGTGGCCGGGCACCTGCGCCGGGTGCGCTGCCGGGTGGAGGGGGACGGCCAGCACCGGTGGGTGACGCTCACCTACTGGTCACGCGCCGCCCACGACAACGAGTGGTGGGCCGCCCGGCTCGCAGACGGAGCCGCCGCGCCGGAGCACGCATCCGTCCCCGCCGCCGAGCCGGGGCCCGAACCGGTCGTACCCCGGCAGCGCACCGCGGAGTCGCCCCTGGACCGGCCGCTGGAAGCAGGCACCACGGCGCTCCCCGGCCCGAAACCGCCGGTACCCCTGGCGCCGGAATACGAGCCGGTCGCAGTCGCCCCTTCGGCTGCTGCGGCTCTTTCCCCCGCCTACCTCGCCCTGGCCGAACTCGGGCGCCGCGAAACCCGCTTGGCGCTCTCCGCCGCCGACTGCGCCGCCCTGGAGCCACTTGCCGCCGCCTGGTTCGCGCGCGGTGTCAGCGCCGACTACCTGACTTCGGCGCTCACCGCCGGGCTTCCCGAGCGGATCGGATCGCCCATCGGCCTGGTGCGCCGCCGCCTCACCGACAAGATGCCACCCCAACTGCCCGCGGCACCGGCACCGGCACCGGCATCGGGCCTGCCCGGCACTCCTGTGCGCAGTCTTCTGGTCGAGTGCGCCGAATGCGGTCGTCCCGGCCCGGCCGAGGCACTCCCGGACGGCCTCTGCCGCCCCTGCCGCCCCACGCACCAGTCACCGGTATCACCCGAAGGCGCAATCCCGTACGAGGCCGAACGCGACGTTTCGGCCCTCGTGGCCAGCCTCCGCAGTCTGATGCGCACTCCCTGAGCTGTCCACGCGCCGGCTACGTACGCACCTGGGGCAGCACCGATGCCGAGAGCCCTGACGATCGGCGATGGAGGTGAGGCGCAGGACGACGCTCAGTGCACCGAGGGTCAGCCGACTGCTCGGACGCTGTCGGTGTGTCGTGCGTGTCGTGTGCGTCGTGGATGTCGCGTACCGACCCGGGCCACTCCGTCGGGGGCGGGCCGAATGCGCGGCGGCTGGCCTTCACGGCCAGAGCGGCGACGGCAGCGTTCGCGCCACCACCGATCACAGCGCCGATACCGAACGGTGCCACCCGACCCAGCACGATGATCCCCTGCTTGGTCCCGTACTTCGTGATGAAGTTCCTCCCCAGGACCTTGTTGATCTGGCGCAACGTCTCGACAGGCACCTTGGCTACGGGTCCGTGACGGACCTCAAGTGGGCGGACATCGACCAGAGCCAGGATATCTTCCAGCGGGCACTGGAAGCAGTGGACGCCGGCGTCCTGGCGATCATCAGGCCCCTCTTGGAGGGCGTCTACCGCATGGGCAAGGCTGCCGAGATCATGCCGTTGCCCGATTATCTGGGTCTGGACAACATGTCCGTTGCCTGGGTGTACGCGAGCACGACCGTCACCACCACGGACGGAAACCTCAGCAGTGCTCTGCACAACTACACCGATCGGTCCAACGGCGAGTGGACCGCGGCAATGCGGCAATTCTGTAGCGCTGTCTGGGGCACGAGCGCATGGGGCAAGAGCCGCGAGGGCTATGAGTGGAAACACGACTCGGCGCAGCCCGTTCAGGCCGGTAGCCACCCAGTCATGGACGTGATGGTCAAGACCTGTGACGTCGTGAGTGATGCTCTGGGCGCCTGGGCGGTCGCCGCGCAGGATGTGCGAGAGGACCTTCGCAGGCTCTACTACGAAGCCGTCATCAAGGCCCTGCCGCACATCGACACAAGTGACGGTCTGGGTATGAAAGACCTCAAGAGCTTCGGCAAGGGACTCCTCAACATAGGGAAGGGTTTTGCGGAAGATTTCGCTCTTGAGGTCGACGAAGAGGCGATGAACGCGGCAGTCGAGGCATACAACAACCGCGTGCACCGGCAGGTCGTAGAGCTCAACAAACTGCACGAAGCTCTGGATGAGGCATACAACAGCGCCCCCACGTTCCGGGCCGAGTCGGCGCGGGCGGAGTCTTTCGGCGCCCGAGCTCTGATCGATTTCAAGGGTAATCCGCTTTACACTGTTCCAGGAGACAGTGAAGCGAACCATCAGTACCCAATCGACCTCGCGAACCAGGAGGGTGTCCACGGAAGTCATGTAATTGACAAGCATGTGAGTAAGACCGATATGCAGCTTGCGATGCGGTTGAGGGACCAGCCCACCATTGATGCATCATCCAGTTTTGTCGACCTGCCCCAAGCGCAGAAGACCACGCAAGCCGTCATGGAGTATTTTGGGCCACCAAGTAATTCAGGTCAGCCCAATGCCGGAGTGAACAATGCTGCAAAGATATCGGCCTGGCTGTCCCGACCTCGTAGGGACACTTCGATACTGAGGCTGGACCCCGTGGAGTTTCAGCACGTGACGGGTCGTACGGTCGAGGCTTCGAACCCCTCGGCTCAGCACGCCTTGGATACGCACAGCGCCACAGTGGTGTTGAAATACAAGAATGGACTTGTCCCGCCGTACGTCGTATACACATCGATGCCCTCTCTTCCCTGATTCTCATGGCCGACGGATCGAACGGACTTGCTAATGAATGCCATGAATGGGCCTATCGACTTTCCTCCTGACTGGTTCGATGCTCGCCAGACGTTCGTGCATCTCTCAGTGCCCGGTGACGGTGATTGGCACGAGACTGTGATCACTGCCATGCGTAGCTGCCCCGCACTCCAGTCCGTCAACCGTGAGGACATGGAGTCGAGTCTTGCTGAGGTGTCACGCGAAAATGCGCTAGACCTGTCGAAATTCATCGCGTTCGGATCGCTTCTCCGAGGGCCGCTTCCAGCTTTGGTGGACGCGGACGGAAAACGGGACAGTCTTCTAGCTCGAATGTTGGACCAGCTAGGTGGCGACGCCCGTTTCTGGACGAACCATGGAGGTGCTGAAGACGGGCAAGAATCCGGCTTCCTTTCTTCTTCTTTTCATGTGAACGTGCTTGCGGAAGCAACTATTGATCTCTGTCTCATCGGCGTCTCGCCAAGGGCGGTTCTCGTGCTCTGGAGATTCGAAGACGATTGACAGTCGGCTCGCGGGTAACCTGGACCCAACTCGTCACGCTCACTTCTCTTGACGATGAACGATCCGGTAGGAAGATCTTGGGACCGGGGCGACACCGCCGCGCGTGACGTGACCAATGTGTGGGCCGTTCTGAGGCCTAACCCGGGGAGTAATCCGCCGTTCGTCGTTCTTACTTCTGTGCCCACCGACAAGACCCAGCACCCGTAGTGCGCACTTTTGGAAAACTGGGGTACGGCCCGTGAATCAGATTGATGACGCCTTGTGGAACCGTTCCTTGCGGGCCCTTTTCGGGGAAGGCATGTTCGCGGCTGTGGGCGCGCGGCGGCGCGATGACTGGCGACTGGACGCCCTCGACGTCATGCAGTTGCGGACGGGCGATCCGCGTGGCTGGTCGAAGCTTGCCATGGCACCAGGAGGGGACGATTACGGCACTGGCCCGGGAAACCCGTTCAGTGCTGTCACGCCAGGCGACTTCAATGCTGTTTTCCCTGTGTCCAGGAGGGGCGCCGAACAAATCATGGTCACTCTCCAGGGTGAGTGGTTCCAAGTGGAAGACATTCCGGATTTTGATGCGCGAGAGGCTGAACTGACTTCTCACGCGAGAGTGATTCTGGAAAGGTTTGGAGGAGAAGCGCTGTTCTTTACCAATGTGGTAACGGCGCGCGAGGATCCCCATGCCGACATGTTCGGTCGAGAGGGTGTCTATGAGGGCTTCACCAGCCACGTAATGGATTGTGGTGTAATCGCTGTCTCCGCCACGGAAGTCGGCATCTTCTGGGGCTTCACGATTGACTGAGGATTTCCCGTGCGTATCCGTTCCGCCACCTACCCAGACCGCGCGACCGCGCAATGGTGTACCCAGCAGGTCGTCACGCGCAACGAGCAGGCCGTACATCGCTGGCTGGCCCAGGGCACGCGGCCGAGGCTCACCATCGAGGCCGCCTGGCCATCCCGTGAGGAGCCCGTCGGGCGCGTGTTGCTGCAGGCGATGATGCTCGCCGGTCGCGAGCCCGTCGATGTGCGGGCCGCGCGGGTGACGCTGAGGCGCGAAGCGTCGAGTCCGCACGGTTTCGTCGTGCATGCCACCTACCCGATCTACCTCTGAAGGTGCCGCAGTGTCCATGAAGCCGCTTGAGTTCGACCGCAGGTACGGCGAACTCGACGTCGTCGTCGCAGCCTTCGTCGGACAGGAACCCGACAGTCCGGAAGCAGACACAGCGCCGCCGGCTCTTCAGGCGTACCTCCGGCACACCTGGCACACCAGGCCCTGGGCCCTCTCTGTCGCCGAACAGCAACTCCGGGAGTACGCACGGAATCCGCCGGGCCGCCTGCGGCTGCGCCTCGGCGAGTTCTATTCGGTACCTGATCTCGGGCTGCCCGAGTCCCGGACACAGAGCTGGCTGTCCGAGATGGCCGACCACATCAAGCGCAGCATCGAGTCCGGCGAAGTGCCTCCGCCGACCACGCCCCAGACGCATTGGGAGTGGCACGCCCGCTTCGGCGAGCTGGGGCAGTTCCTCGGCGGCTGGTTCTCGCAGGACATGCCCGACGAATTCGGCGACCATGATGCCGCAGTCCGCGACTACAGGGAAACGGCCGATCCCCAGCTGACCGCCCGGCTGGTCGGCGAGATCCACGAACTGCTGGCCCTGCGGCTGGAGGATCACGAGTACGCCGTCGGCGTGGGCGAGCTCGGCATGGAGGTTGAGCCGCCGGCCCCGTTCTCGATCGAAAGCTGGCTCCAGACGGTGGCGGAGCACCTCGCGACGGCCGGGCCCGACTACGGAAAGTGAACAGCCTCGCCGGACCTCCTGCCGAAGGCGGCTTTCCCTCAAGTACCGCCCGCGGTGCGTGCGCGTACGCCGGTACGGCGTACGCGCGCCGCCGCTGGTGAAGGGTGCTGAGCGCCGCCATCGTGGGCGCATGACTGCACCGTCCACCCCTGCAACCGGTCAAGCGCTCCTCACCGTAGGTGTGTTCGTCCAGCGCTTCAGCTCCACCCCGCGTGGCGCGCGCCTCGCCCGCCGGCTCGTACTGCACCAGCTCGACGCCTGGGGCGTGCCGCACGGCAGCGAGGCGTCCGAGACCGCCGCCCTGCTCGTCGCAGAGCTCGCCGCCAACGCCGTCACGCACGGCCGCGTCCCCGGCCGGGACTTCGAGGTCACCGCCGAGATCCTCGGCCGGACCCTGCGTATCGCGGTCTCCGACACCCGGGGCGAACTCCGGCCTCCTGCCCCGGGCGCGCTACGCCCCCCGATGCCGCCGCTGGCGGAGACCGGCCGGGGACTGCTGCTGGTGGAGGCGCTCGCCGACCGGTGGGGCGTTCTCGACCGTGTGCCCGTCGGCAAGACGGTCGTGGCCGAGCTGGACCTGCCGCGCTGACGGTGCCGGACGTTGCCCGCCGGCCCCGGACGGTCGCGCTGACAGGCCGTAAGTCCCGTCTATAGGCTGAGACGGGAACGGCATCGGGCGGCGACGGAGGGCTACGGGGACCATGACGGACCTGGAGGACAGTGCCGACGGCCGGGGTTCCGGGCGGAACAGGTCGGCGGATTCGAGGGGGTACGCCGGAGCGGAGGACATCGACGAGCCGGACGCGCTCTTCCTGCCGCTCGGGGCGCCCCTGGAAATCGGGTCCGACGGCCGACCGACCGGCGTGGAGCTGGAGCTGCCCGCCGATGAGGAGGGCGGGGACTACAGCGACGCCGACGGCATCTCCGCCCCGTTCCGGCCCGACAGCATCAAGATCCATACGGAGACCACCACCGTGGATCTGCTGCTGTCCCGGCTGAGGGAGGGCATGATCGACCTCGCGCCGGACTTCCAGCGCCGGGCGGGTATCTGGAGCGATCGTTCGCAGAGCCGGCTGATCGAGTCGCTGCTGCTGCGCATCCCGATCTCCAACTTCCACATGGCCCAGGACGACGAGGACAAGTGGGCCGTGGTGGACGGCGTCCAGCGGCTCACTGCCATCGCCCGGTTCATGGAGCCCAAGGTCACGGACCTCGACCCGCTGGCCCTCCGGGACCTGGACTACCTCTGGAGATTCAACGGCAGCACGTACCAGGACCTGACCGGACGGCTGAAGATCCGGTTGCGTGAAACCCAGCTCACCGTCCACATCATGCAGCAGGGCACCCCGGAGGCCGTCAAGTACAACGTGTTCTCCCGGATCAACACGGGCGGTATGCCGCTGAAACCGCAGGAGCTGCGGCACGCGCTGGTACGGGGTCCTGTCCGGGGGTTCCTCGCCGACCTGGCCGAGGACCCGGCATTCGGTGAAGCCACCCGGTGGACCGTGTCCGACGAACGGATGGCCGACCGGGAGATGGTGCTGCGCTTCCTCGCGTTCCGCCTCACCAATCCGGCCGAGCACACCGAGAAGGACTTCGACCAGTTCCTCATCAACGCGATGTACAAGGTCAACGGCCTTGCCGCGGACCGGCGGGAGCAGCTGGCGCGAGAGTTCCGGGTGGCTATGCGGTGCGCGGGGGAGCTGTTCGGTGAGCACGCCTTCCGCAAGTGGCGTGGGGGGCCGCGGAGTTCCCCCGCCATCAACAAGGCACTGTTCGAGACGATCTCCGTCCATCTCGCGCTACTGGACGATCACGAGCGGGACAGACTGGTAGCGTCTCGGGCGACGGTGCACAGCAAGTTCTTCGAGCTCATGGAGGACTGGGACTTCGACCGGTCGATCTCCATCGGCACCGGGGATCCGGCGAAGATCCGCACACGATTTCAGCACGTGGCACGGCTGTTCCGGGGGGTAGCTGAGCAGTGATCGACCGTCTGACGCTCCACAACTACAAGGCGTTCCGCGACGCGGCGCTTCCGCTCGGCCCGCTCACGCTCCTCACCGGGCTCAACTCGTCCGGCAAGAGCAGTGTTCTCCAGGCCATCGCCCTACTGCGCCAGTCGTACGACGCGGGCGATCTCGCGGTCTCCGATCACCTGCCCGAAGCACGACGGGCGGGAATGACGGTCAGTGTCGCGAACCAGGGTTTTCTGCTCAACGGCGAACTCGTGGGTCTCGGCACCGGAGAGGACGTACTGCACGAGGACTTCACGGAGGACGAGGCCCGGATCGCCCTCGCAGTCGACGAAGGGCCGTACCACTACGGCTGGACCGTCGAGTACGACCCCGAGCAGAACCTGCTGCCTCTGCTCGATGCGGACCTGCCGCTCACCTCGGAGGGACCCGACGCCCCGACCGGTTCGGAGGGCGTGTCCCCGTCGTTCTTCACCGCGCCCTTCCAGTACCTGCACGCCGACCGGATCTCGCCCGCCGAGTTCTACCCACGCGACCATCACGCGGCCATCGGCCGTGGCTTCCTCGGAGTCCGCGGTGAACACACCGTCAACTTCCTTCGCGACCAGGCACGGAACCCCGTCCCCGAGGGCCCGCTGCGCCACCGCCGCGCCGCATCCGACCTCCTGCTCGACCAGGCCGCCGCCTGGATGGGTGAGTTGTGCCCCGGCGTGGACATCCAGGCCGACGCCATCGAGGGCGCCGACGCCGTACGCCTCTCGTACGGGTTCCAGGGCACACTCGGCGCCACCCGGCGCCGCCGTCCCAGCAACGTCGGCTTCGGCCTCACCTATGTCCTGCCGATCGTGGTGGCCTGCCTGACCGCCCGCCCCGGCTCCCTGGTCCTCCTGGAGAACCCGGAGGCGCACCTGCACCCCCAGGGGCAGACCCGGATGGCCGCGCTGGCCGCCGGGGCCGCCGCGCAGGGCGCGCAGGTGATCATGGAGACCCATAGCGACCACGTCATCAACGGCGTGCGGCTCGCCGTCAAGCGGGGGCGGCTCACCCCATCGCAGGTGGTGCTGCACTACTTCCGCGGTGACGGCACCGGCGTGGACTTCGTCAGCCCGCAGGTCGACACGGACGGGATGCTCGACCGGTGGCCCGAGGGCTTCTTCGACGAACTGGAGAACACGCTCGACCAGCTCATCGGCTGACACCCGCCGGGGAGGGCGGGGCAAGGCGGACACCATCCGGAGGGGGAGACATGCCGCAGCTGTTCCTGAACGAGAAGTCCTGTGAGACGACGGCGGACCCGGATCGGGTCAACCGAGCCATGACCGAGCTCGTCAAGGCCATCGTCGCTGTCGCCAAGGCGGATCGTCAGGGCACGGAACTGGTTTCCAGGGAACCCGTGAACGCGTTACAGCTGGCCCAGGGCCATCCGATCGGCAAGTGGATCGGGACGCCCGCCGCCAAGGACCTGTGGAAACGACTGCTGCAGATGCAGACGAAATGGCCCCACCAGAAAGTGTTTCCCGAAGGGGAGACCTTCTCCGACGTCGAGTACCGTCACGACGGTGAGCTCGCGACCGGGCTGGGTATCGCACATCTGATGGGAGGGATCGGCATCTCCCTGCCGCTGGAGGCCCGTTGGGCCGAGGACCGGATCACCCTCGTCCGGGAAGAGCTCGTGGACGACGAGGACCCCGGTTCCGTGCTCACCGAGGTCGAGGTCCGGCACGCCGCCCGTGCTGAGCATGTCGACTCCCACCTGTCGTGGATCCGTGAGGAGAAGGAAGCCGCCCTGCGCGGCGACCTGAGTGCCCTTCGCACCGGGGCCGAGCTGTGGGGCCGGTGCGCCGACCTCTTTCCCCACCTGCGCTTCCTTCCTCACGTCGAAGCACAGCTGCGGGAGCTGAAGCAGTACTGGGTCCATCCGGTCCGCAAGCGACTCGCGGAGATGGACCGTGCCGTCCTGCTCTGGGACGAGGTGGCCGAGCCCGACGGGCCCCGGTGGGGGTCGACCGTGACGCCGGAGCACTCGACTCGCAAGCGTGACCACTGCCTCTTCACCGACCTCGACGGCGAGCCGCAGTACTTCGACACCCACCTGCGCTTCACACCCGACGAGGGGCGGCTGCACTTCCGGTTCATGAAGGAGATCAGGCGGGTCCACATCGCCCACATCGGGCGGAAGCTCGGCGTCTGAGCCGCCCTGGGAGCCGCCCGGCCGCCCCCGTTACCGTAGGGCGGTACACGGGAGCCCCCGGCCCGCCCCGGCCCCACCCGTCCCACCAGCACCAAGGAGGACCGCGCGTGCGTCCCACACTCGCCGCCGACCAGGTACGGGCCAGTCTGAGCCAGTACCTCGCGACGACGTACGCGCTGGCCGACGAGAGCACCCGCCGTGCCCTGGAGGGCTTCCTCGGCGACGCCGACGACGGCATCTTCCGCGGCCCCTACCTCCGCATCCGTACACCCTTCCGGAGCGCCGAGGGCGACGACTGGCAGCGGCACCTGACCTGGTGGCCCCGCGACTTCACCCCGCACCGGCACCAGGAGCTCGCCTGGGAGAGGCTGTCCACGCTGCACGGGCCGGCGCGGCCCACCCTCGTCACCACCGGCACCGGGTCCGGGAAGACCGAGTCGTTCCTGATCCCGCTGCTCGACCACTGCCGTCGCGAGCGTGAGGCGGGCCGGGACGGGGTCAAGGCGATCCTGCTCTACCCCATGAACGCCCTCGCCACCGACCAGGCCCACCGCATCAACAAGCGGCTCGACGACCCCAAGGACACCCGGCTGCGTGACGCGGGTGTGCGGGCCGGGCTCTACATCGGCGACAAGCCGTCGCAGGAGTTCAAGCAGGCCAACCCCGCGATCACCGTCGACCGGGACGAGATCCGGCGCACCCGGCCGGACATCCTGATCACCAACTACAAGATGCTCGACCTGCTCCTCCAGCGTCCCGAGGACCAGCGGCTGTGGCAGGACCCCGCGCTCGCGTACGTCGTCCTCGACGAGTTCCACACCTACGACGGTGCCCAGGGCACGGATGTCGCCATGCTGCTGCGCCGCCTCGGGTCCGTCACCGGACTCGCGGAACCCGGCCGCCCGCTGGGGCCGGTCTGTCCCGTCGCCACGTCGGCCACGCTGGGGGAGAACGGCCCCGGCGGGACCGGGCGGGCAAGCGGCGGGCCCGGCATGCTGGAGGTTGCCGAGCAGGTCTTCGGCGTGCCGTTCCCGCCCGAGTCTGTCGTCGGTGAGGACAGGCGCTCCACCAAGGACTTCACCGGCGAGAGCGACTTCACGCTGCCGTTCCCCTCCCCTCAGGAGGTCGCCGAGCTCGGCGACCCCACCCGCGATCCGGACGCCATGGACGGCCTCGTCGCCGCGTTCACCGGCCTGAACGGGTCCAGCCCGGAGGAGCTCGGCCGCGTGCTGCGCCGCCATCGGCTCACCGCCGCCGTCCTGGAGATTCTCGACGGCACCCCCAGGACCCTCGCCGAGATCACCGAGGTACTGCCCCGCTACGCCTACCACTGGGGCATGGCCGTGCAGCAGCGGCCGCGCATCGCCGCCCAGGCACTCGCCCGCTACATCGCCCTGCTGTCGTACGCCCGCGACCCCGAGCACCCCGGGCGGCCCCTGCTGGCCATCGAGATCCACCACTGGGTACGGTCCGTCTCCCGTGTGCTGCGCGGCATCAGCGCGGCCCGTGCCGAGTTCCGCTGGGACGACGAGCGGGTCACCTCTCGCGGTGCACTGGCCCGTAAGGACGACGGAGCGGCCGCCCGGACCTCGCCGTACGACGGGGAGGGTCCTGTCGTACCGGCCGACGTGGCCGAGCAGGCCGCCGTACCGGCCGATGACAGTGCCCCGCCGCCTGCCGAGGTGTTCCTGCCGGCGGTCTTCTGCCGCGAGTGCGGACGCTCCGGCTGGGCCGCGTACTCGCCGGAGGTCGACCCGGCCGAGCTCGACCTGAACGCCTCGAAGATCCGCCGCGCCTCGGTCGGCCGCGACAAGCGCCGGGTGCGCAACATGATCGCCGCGACCCCGCAGGAAGTGCACGACGCCGCCTTCGCGGCCGGGGCGGAACGCCGGCGCGGCGGACCCGCCGTCATGGTCCTGGAAGGTGCCGGCGGACGGCTGCGCCCCCTCTCGCCCGAGACCGACTTCACCGCCCCCGTCGACGGCGACGGACACCGTCGGCCCAGACCCCTTCACAACGCCGTGTTCGTTCACGCCGACCTCGACGGTGACCGGGCCGCCGAACGCGACCAGTGCCCCGCCTGCCGCACCTTCAATTCCATCCGCTACCTCGGCACCGGCCTCGCCGCGCTCGCCGCGGCCGCCGTCACCCAACTCTTCACCGGCGGCGAACTGGACAAGAACAAGGGCGAGAACAAGACCCTCCTCTTCAACGACTCCGTCCAGGACGCCGCCCACCGCGCCGGATACGTCGCCAGCCGCTCCTACACGTTCTCGCTGCGGGCGCTGCTCGCCAGCCGCATCGACGAGGACGAGCCGATCACCCTGAGCGATCTGGCCGCCGACCTGATCGCCGACGTCGTCGACAGCAAGGCCGTGCAGGCCGCCGTCATCCCGCCGGACCTGCACCTGATCCGGGGCGTGGACACCCTGCTCTCCGGACGCAGCCGCGGGTCCCGGGCCACCTGGGAACTGATCGCGCAGCGCCTGGCGTTCGCCACCGTCATGGAGTTCGGCCTGCGGTCCCGGCAGGGCCGCACCCTGGAGCTCACGCGCACCGTCGCCGCCGACGTGCCCCTGCCGGACGCCGACTCCGTCGCCGACCTCGTACGGGAGACGCTGCTCACCACGCCCGGAGAGATCGCCCTGCCCGACGGATCGGTGCCCGGCCCCGACCGGTACACCGGCTTCGTCCGGGGCCTGCTGGAGCGGCTGCGTATCCGGGGTGCCGTCCGGCACGCCTGGCTGGACCCCTGGCTCGACCAGGCAGGGGTGCGCCGGTGGGCGATCTGGGGCGGACGCGAAACCGGCATGCCGGCCTTCCCTCGCGGGGTGTCCGCGCCCGCGTTCCTGCTCGGCACCCCCAAGCAGGGCAGCGAGGACTTCGACGTCCTCACCGGCCGGCTCGGCTGGTACCAGGACTGGGCCGTCCGCGCCCTCGGGCTGCGCAGGGAGGCCGCCACCGACTTCCTGACCCGGCTGCTGCCCGCCCTCGCCGACACCGGGGTCCTCGCCGTGCGTACCGCACTCGACGGGGCCACTCGCGTCTACGGCCTCCAGCCCGGACACATCCAGGTCCGCAGACTCGCCGACGACACGCTGCCCGACGCCACCGCGCACTGCCCGGTCTGTTTCTGGGAGCAGACCGTCCACCCCGACCTCGCCGACCAGTGGCACGGACAGCCGTGTCCGCGCTACCGCTGCGCCGGGGTACTCGCCACCGGCCGCGACCTCGACAGCGGCCTGCGGCAACGGGACTTCACGGACGACTTCTACCGGCGTATGTACCGCGAGGCCGGCGTATTCACGATCAACACGGCGGAACACACGGGCACACTCAGCCGCGCCAAACGCGAGGCCGTCGAGAAGGCGTTCCGCGAGGGAACCGACGTCCACTACGCAAACCCGCAGGTGCTGTCCTGCACCCCCACCCTCGAACTCGGCATCGACATCGGCGACCTGTCGGCCGTCGTCCTCGCCTCCCTGCCGAAGGGGCCGGCCAACTACATCCAGCGTGTGGGCCGGGCCGGTCGGTCCACCGGTAACGCGTACCTGCTCACCATGGTCGACCGCGGTCCGCGCGACCGTTATTACCTGGAAGAACCCCGGCTCATGATCGCCGGGGACGTCCTGCCGCCCGGCTGCTACCTGTCCGCGGCCGAGATCCTGCGCCGCCAGTACCTCGCCCATCTCCTCGACCTCGCAGGCGCCGGACGGCTGACCGCCCCCGACGGGACGCCACTGCGGCCGCTGCCCGGACGCGCCACCGAACTGTTCGGGGCCTCGGCCTGGCAGGCCGAGTTCGCCGAAGCCGCGCTCACCGGCGGACGACAGCTCGTGGAGGGCTTCCTCGATCTGTTCCCCGCGTACGACGAGAGCCGCGGCACCGGCGTCAGCCCGCAGGCCCGCGCCGCCCTCGTCAGCTACGCGACCGACCCCGGCGAGCAGGGACTGGGAGGCGCCCTGGAAACCGCGTGCCGACGCTGGGAGGACCGCCGCGCCGACCTGCAGCGCCGGACCGAGGCCATCGACCGGGCCCATGAATTGCTCGTCGCCGGCGACCCCGACCAGGAACGGCAGGGGCGCGAACTGCGCGCCGAGCGCCGGGACGTGGCACGCGTCTCCCGCGAGATCAGCCGTACCACCGCGCACGGCGCGCTCGTCGACCTCGGCCTGCTGCCGAACTACAGCCTGATCGACTCGGCCACCGAATTGGAGGCCACCCTCACCTGGACGGAGAAGCAGGCCGACGGCACCCGTAAGGACCACAGCAAGACCCTCCACCACAGTCGCCCCGCGCGCCTCGCCCTCTCCGAATTCGCCCCTGGCAACCACTACTACGCCCAGGGCTACAAGCACCGTGTCACCGGACTGGACATCGGCAGTCCCGGCCGCCCGGCCTGGATCTGGTGGCGTGTCTGCCCCGACTGCGGACACGTCCGCACCCACCGCGCCGAGCAGGACCCCGCGCCCTGCCCCCGCTGCCGGTCCGCGGCCATCGGAGACGTCGGCTGCCTGCACAAGGTCCTGGTGCCGCGCCGCGTCACCTCCCGGGACGAACGCGACGACGTCCGCGTCCGCGACGACAGCGACGAGCGGGAGAGGCGGCACTACACCGTCGTGCCCGCAGTGGACATCGACGCGAAAGACGTCGAACAGGCATGGAAGCACGAACACGCCACCTTCGGTTGGGAGTTCACCCGCCAGGCACGCATCCGCCACATCAACACCGGAGCCACCCGAGTGGACGGCGGCGCCGACACGGCCTTCGCCGGGCGGGAGGTCCGCCTCAATCCCTTCTGGGTCTGCGACGCGTGCGGCTTCGCCGACCCCGACGGAGGGCCCGCCGCCCAGGACACCGGTGACGCGGCCGCATACGGCAAGTACCACCGGCCCTGGTGCCCCAGGCGGCGCAGCGGGGCGGATACCGCCCGGCGGGGCGAGAAGGTGCTGCTCGCCCACGAGCTGCGCACCGACGCCCTGCGCATCCTCATCCCCGCCGTCACCGCCCACACCCAGGAAAGGCTCGCCTCCTTCAAAGCGCTGCTGCTGGCCGGTATCGCCCGCAGCTACGGCGGCGACCCCGACCACCTCGCCGTCGTCACCGACTCCATGCCCGAGGAACACGGCGAGGCCGCCCTGCGCCGCCACTTCCTCGTGCTGTACGACACGCTGCCCGGGGGCACCGGATATCTGCACCGCCTCGCCGGCCAGGACGGGCTCAGGGGCGTCCTGGACGACGCCCGCCAGGTGATCGAGACCTGCGTGTGCGTCGGCCAGGGCCGGCCCGCGTGCCACCGTTGCCTGCTGCGGCACGTCACCGACGGCGAGTACGAACTCGTCTCCCGCGAGCACGCGCTGGACATGCTCGGTGACCTCTTCGGCCGCACCGCCGACCGGTGGAGTACCGAACCCGTCGCCACCGCCCGGGACATCACCCTCGTGCACCAGGTGGAGAGCGAACTGGAGGCACTCTTCCGGCGCGGGCTGCTCGAATGGGCCGAGCGGGTGGACGAGGTCAGCGTCCGCACCGCACTCACCGCCGACGGCACCAGGGACACGACCCTGCGCTTCACCGCACCCGACGGCACGGTCCGCGGCTGGCAGATGGAGACGCAGACACCGCTCGGCTTCACCCGGCCCGACGTCGTCTTCCACAGCACCGACGACGACAAGCGGGTGGCCGTCTACCTCGACGGCTACCGCTATCACGCAAGCCCCGAGCACCTCACCGCCGAGGACGACGCGGGTAAACGCACCCGCCTGCGGGCGGAAGGCTGGCAGGTCTTTCAGCTCACCTGGGACGACGTGCAGGCATGGACAGGGCGGACGAAGCCGCAGGCCGACCCCGTATGGAAGCCGTATCCGAACACCGCGCAGAAGACGGCCATGGACGTCCACCGCCGCATGCACGGCGGAGACACCCGGGACCTGTCGCGCTTCGTGTGGGCCAACCCCGTCGAGACACTGATCGGGTACCTCACCGACCCGGACCCCGACGCCTGGCGGCGCCGCACCCAGAGCGCGCTCGCGGGCTTCGCAGCCGTGTCGGCCACCAGCAGGGCGCTGGCCGACGGCGAGGAGACCGGCCGCAGGATCGGCGAGGCGCTGCACGGGCGACGGCTCGCCGGAGGACAGGGCGCCGTCCAGGTGATGGCGACCCGGGACGCGTCAGGGTGTCCGCTCATCATCGCCCTCGACCTGCGCAGGGGGCAGGCCGGGGCGGTCTGGACCGCGCTGACCGTGCTCGACGACAGCACGGACACGGTCACGGCGGACGAGGCCGCACACCGGCGGCGCTGGCAGGCCTGGCTCTACTGGAGCAACCTGCTCCAGTTCCTCGACGCGGGCGAGGGAGACGGGGTCCAGCTCACAGCCGCCATGCTGCCGGGATTCGACCCGGCCGAACTGGCGGTCACCGGCGGCGCAGGGTGGCTCACCTCCCAGCGGCGGGCACACGAACCCGAGGCGGTCGGGCAGACCGCCAAGGAGGCCCCCGCGGCCGTCCGCGACCCCGCCTGGGACGAGGTCATCGAGTTCCTCATCGACGACCCCGGTCTCCCCGGCCTCGCCCGCGTCCTCGCCGGCCTCGGCCTGCCCGCGCCCGAGGCCGGCTACGAACTCGGAGCAGCCGCCTGGCCCGCCGAACTCGCCTGGCCTGCCCGGCGGATCGGTGTTGTCCTCGCGCACCGGCCGGACCCGGGCAGCAACCGGGACATCGACGCCGAACAACGCGACCAGGCGTACCGGGACGCGGGCTGGCAGGTCCGCACCGCGACGGAATGGGACGCCGGCGAACTCGCCGGGCTGGTGAGCGGAGTTGCCGGTCCGGCCACGAACGAACACGAGGAGAACGAGCGATGACGGTCACCGGCGCGCCCAGGACCGGCGTGACCCTGCGCCTGCTGGACAAGGCCGACAAGGAAATCGTCAAACTGGACCGCGCCGTCCTCGGCGCGTTCTACAAGTTCCAGCACGACTTCCGCCGCAACCCGGACGCCGGCGGCTTCGACCTCAAGCAGTTGGAAGGCCACGATCGGCTCTGGTCGGCGCGCGTCAACCGCGAGTGGCGGGCCCTGATGATCCGCCTGGGCGGTGACGACTGGCTTCTCGTCTCGGTCAAGCACCGCGGCCACGTCCACAAGAACCTGGACCGGCTCAACTACGGCATCAACCACATCACCGGCGCCATCGAATACGTGGACCTCCAGGTCGTCGAGGAGCACGTGCAGCGCCGCGAACCCGCGCCGCCCGCAACCCCCGCTCCGGAACCCGCCACCCGCAGGCCGGTAGAAGAGCCCCTGTTCGCCGCGTACACCGACGAACAGCTCGCGGACCTCGGCGTCGCCGAACCGCTCATCCCGATCGTCCGGAAACTCACCACGGACGACGAGCTGCTCGGTCTCGCCGAGTACGCGCCCCGCCATACCGGGGAGGTCCTCCTGCGGCTGCGCGACGGCGTCCCCTACGACGCGGTCATGGACGAGGTCACCGCGCCCGTCGCCGTGAGCGAACCCGAGCAGAACCTCGACACCGACGACTGGCAGGCGGCCGTCGACCGCTCCCAGACCGTGGTGATCAGCGACGACGAGTCCCTGCAGAGCATCCTGGAGGAGGGCGACTTCGGGCGATGGAAGATCTTCCTCCACCCCACCCAGGAAAAGCTGGTCCACCGGCGCTACTCCGGCCCGGCACGGGTCGGCGGCGGGCCGGGGACGGGCAAGACGATCGTCGCCCTCCACCGTGTGTGCCACCTGGTGCGAGGGCTCCCGCCCGGTCGCAACAAGCCCGTCCTGCTCACCACGTTCAACAAGAACCTCGCCGCCGATCTGCGGGCCCGGCTCCTCTCACTCGGCGGCCCCGACGTACTCGCCCGGGTCGACATCGCCCACGTCGACCAGCTCGCGACCCGCCTCGTCAGCGAGGCCGACCCGGGCAGCGCCAAGCGGCGGATCGACGACACGGCAGCCTTGCGCGAGTGGCGGGAGCTGCTGGTGGAGGCGGGGGAGACCCGCTGGAGCGCCGAGTTCCTCAGTGACGAGTGGAACCAGGTCATCCTCGGCCAGGCCGTGACCTCCCGGAGCGACTACTTCGCCGCCCGGCGCGCGGGCCGAGGACGCAGCGTCACACGTGCCGAGCGAGCCGGCATCTGGCAGCTCGCCGAACGTTTCACCCAGCGCCTGGAGACCAAGGGGCTGGAGACCCACCGGCAGGTCGCCGAGCGAGCGGCACGGCTGGAGATCGCTCGCAAGGCCAGAATCGACCGGCGATCCGAGGAACGCGACGACCGGGGGGGCCTGGACAACCTCCACGTCGAGGCCGGCTCCGGTGCCTGGCTGCGCTACCGCTACCGGCACATCGTGGTCGACGAGGCGCAGGACCTCAGCGCCGCCCACTGGAAGATGCTGCGCGCCATGGTGCCGGCCGAGCCCGACGACATCTTCCTCGTCGGCGACACGCACCAGCGGATCTACGACAACCAGGTCACGCTCGGCAGCCTCGGCGTCCACATCCGCGGCCGGTCCTCCCGGTTGACCCTCAGCTACCGCACCACGCGGGAGATCCTGCGCGACGCCATCCGGGTCCTGGACGACGCGGACTACGACGACCTCGACGGCAGTGCGGAGACGATCGCCGGATACCGCTCCATCCTTCAAGGTGCGAGCCCGTCCCTGCGGGGCGCACGGAGCTGGGACGAGGAGATGGACCTCGTCGTCGAGCAACTACGCGCCTGGCACGACGTGCCCCGCGAGTCCACGGCGATCTGCGTCCCCACCAACGACATGGTCACCCAGCTCGCCGACCGCCTCGCGCGACGCGGCATCACCCCGACGGAGATCACCCAGGACGGACCGCGGAACGACCAGGGTGTCCACATCGGCACCATGTACCGGTTCAAGGGACTGGAGTACCGCTGCCTGATCATCGCCGGGGTGGCCGAGGGACTCGTACCCCGCGCCTCTGTGGACGCGTGGGAACGCACGGACCCGAGCCGCCACCAGCGTGAACTGCACCGGGCGCGCTCGTTGCTCTTCGTCGCGGCTACCCGCGCCCGTGATGCGCTCGCCATCACCTGGCACGGTGAGCCAAGTCGCTTCCTGGCACCCCTGCTTCCGCCCCGGTGATAAGGCGCGCTTCTCCCCACCAGCGTTGCTGTGAGGAGCTGTGGCCGGGCCGGTCACGTTCCACACGTCCGCCAGACGGAAGGTGCTGCCGTGCCAGGGCAGGTCAGGCAGCCGTCGGCGACGTCGCCCTCGGACAGTGGGCCGCCCAGATGGCTGCAGCGATCCGCGAGCGCGTACACCGTGTCGTCCGCGTTCCGCAGGACCACGACGGCGATGTCGTCGGCAAGCCGGCGCGTGGGCTCCCCGACACGAAGTTCGGCCAGGGGGCCGACGTGCGGCACGGCCATGTCCGCGGCCGGGACTTCCACCTGCGTCTGGAGGTGCCCGCATACTCGCAGACCGTCCGGATCGCGGTCACCGACGCCCGTGCGGAACGGGTGCCGCCCCGGCCGGACGCGCTCCTCCTCCCGGGTGGAGCGGATTCTGGTGGCCGGGGACTTCTTCTCGTCGGCCGGCTCGCCGCCCGCTGGGACCGGCACCTGCGGTCCGAGGGCCCCGGCAAGACGGTGTGGGCCGAGTGCGCGCTCACGCTTCCCCGTGATCGTGCTGATCGGTCCGGGCTCTGAAATTCGGACGTGCCGCACCGGCGCGGGCACGGGTCCGGGACAATGGACCGACGATGACATTCCAGACCTCCCACCCCGACCAGTCCTCTCAGGCGTCCGAGCCCGCCACCCCGCCCCCCGCCGACTACTCCCCCTTCGCCCACCTCACCGTCCCCAACGCTCCCCTCTACCGTCAGGTGATGCGTGCCTTCCTCGTTGCCAAGGAAAGGTTCGCCGTGCACCTGCGGCCCGAGGAGGTGTACGCCGCTCTGGACGCGGGGAGCCGGCCCGCCGATGTCGAGGCGGTGGTGAAGGCGCTGGACAGCCTCGTCGTCTGGGGGAATCTGCGGGCCGATCCGGACCACGCACGGGTGACGGCGGTCGAGGACTTCTACCGCAGGCGGTTCATCTACCAGCTCACGCGGGCCGGTGAGGCGGCCGAGGCGGCGCTGGGGACGTATGACGAGGTGCTGGGGCGGCGCGGGGAGCTGCAGGCGGTCGCGCTGCATGACATCGTCACGCAATTGCGGGCGTTGCTGGTGATCGCGGCGGAGGACGAGCCGGATCCGGCGAAGGCTTACGTAGCCCTGTCCGTGCTGACCGCGCGCTTTGCCGACCTTGCCGACAACGCCCGTGCCTTCATGGGGTCGCTCCAGCGCACCATTGATCTGCACGACATCGAGGTCGAGGCGTTCCTCGCGTACAAGGACCGGCTGATTCAGTATCTGGAGCGGTTCATCCAGGACCTGATCACCCTCGGTGGACGGATCGCGCTGTTGATCGGGGAGTTGGAGGATCAGGGGCGGGTGGAACCGCTGCTGCGGCTTGCCGCCGCCCGGGAGGCTGCCGACGCCTCTCCCGAGGACGCCGAGCACGCGGAGGCGCTGGCGTACGAGCGGTGGGCGGGCCGGTGGTCGGGGCTCGCGCAGTGGTTCGTGTCGGGGGAGGGGCGGGAGTCGCAGGCCCGGCTGCTGCGGGGGCGCGCGCTCGGGTCGATTCCGCAGCTCCTCGCCGTCGTACGGCAGTTGAACGAGAGGCGAGCCGGACGTTCCGATCGTTCGGCCGACTTCCGCACGCTGGCGCGGTGGTTCGCCCAGGCGCCGGACGACGCGGCGCGGCACCGGCTGTGGCGGGTGGCGTTCGGGCTGTATCCGTCCCGGCATCTCACCGTCGACGGCGACACCCTCGCCGAGCGGACGGCCGCGCCCGAGCCGGCCTCGACGCCGTGGGCCGAGTCGCGACCGCTGCGGATCAGCCCTCAGTTGCGCCGTACCGGCAGCTATGAGCGGCGCGGCAAACCGCGCCGGGTGGCCGACCGGGGAGAGGCGAAGCGCAGGCTCGCCGAGATCGCCGCCCGGCAGGCGGGGGAGGTCAAAGAGGCGCGGGAGCGGCTCGCGACGGGCGGGCCGGTGCGGCTGTCCCGGCTGGGGGAACTCGATCCGATGGCCTTTCAGTTGTTCCTGCGGCTGCTCGGCGACGCACTCGCCACCTGGCGGCCGGAGATGACGACCACCGTGGCCACCAGCGGGGACGGCTCCATGGAGATCCGGCTGACCGCACTCGACGACGGTTCGACGGCCGAAGTGCACACACCGGATGGGGTGTTCAGCGGACCCGACCATCTGATCGACATCATCGACCTCACGGCGGAGGTCCGGTTCGGTCCGCCCGCCGTCGCTCCCGTGCCCGCCCCGGTGGGGATCGGGCCGGCCACAGGCTCGGAGGAGGCGCTGTGACCGGCCCGCTCGCCGAGATCCTCGACGGGCAGCGCGAGGCCGATCTCCAGCGCGCCGCGCGCGCCCTGCTGAAGGAGCCGCTGCTCACCGCCGACGGGCCGCACGCCGACGAGTTCCGGCTGGTGCGACGGCACACCGCCGAACTGCGCGAGTGGTTCGAGCGCAACGTCGGCTGGACGCTGCGCACGGACGCCGACGCCGCGCGGCTGCGCAAAACACCGGGCACCCTCACCGACGCCACGCATCCCGCCCGCGAGGCCGCCCGGACCGCGCTGCCCTTCACCCGGCGCCGCTACGTCCTGCTCTGCCTGACGCTGGCCGCGCTGGAGCGGGGCGAGGCCCAGGTGGCCCTCGGCCGTCTCGCCGAACAGGTCGTGCTGGCCGCCGCTGATCCCGAACTCGTCGCCGCCGGGATCACGTTCACCCTGGAACGGCGCGACGAGCGCCTCGACCTCGCGGCCGTCGTGCGACTGCTGCTGCGGGTCGGAGTGCTGCGGAGGGTGGCGGGTGACGAGGAGGCGTACGTCAGCGGATCCGGGGACGTGCTGTACGACGTACGGCGGCGCGTGTTGGCCGGAATGCCGGCGTCCCTGCGCGGCCCCTCCCTCGTCGAAGCCGAGGACTTCGAGGAGCGGCTGGTGGAGATGACGGCGCAGACCGCCCTCGACAGCGACGACTTGAGGTTCCGTGCGATCCGCTGGAAGCTGACCCGTCGCCTCCTCGACGACCCGGTGCTCTACTACGACGACCTCGCAGACGACGAACTGGCCTACCTCACCCGGCAGCGCGGCTTCATCACCGCGCGGATCGGCGAGCTGACCGGGCTGGTGGCCGAGGTGCGCGCCGAAGGCATCGCCATGGTCGATCCTCTGGACGACCTCACCGACGTACGCATGCCGGAACAGGGCACGCACGGGCACGTCACCCTGCTGCTCGCCCAGCACCTGGCGGGGGCCGACCGGCCCGTCACACCGGCGGAGCTGGCGCTGCGGGTGCGTGAACTCGCCGCGGAGCACGGCAGTTTCTGGGCCAAGTCGGCCAGAGAGCCGGGCGCCGAGCCCGCACTCGTGGAGCAGGCCCTGGCGAAGCTGGAGGCGCTGGGGCTCGCCGAGCGCACCGAACGGGGTGTCGTGCCGCGGCCGGCCCTCGCGCGGTACGCGGTCGGCGAGGCCGTCGTCAGAGAGCCGGAGACGGCGCCGGCCCGTCGGAGCCCTCCCACGTCACAGGACACAACCATGAAGGACGAAAGGTGAACCGCGCCTTGACCGCGCCCCCGGCCCCCGCCCTCCCCAGCCCCGCACCCGGCCGGTGGCGGCCCCTGCGCATCGGGCTCGTCGACCTGTTCCACTACGACGTCGAGGAGTTCTGGTTCCGCGACGGCCGACTGCTGCTGCGCGGCAACAACGGCACCGGCAAGTCCAAGGTGCTCGCCCTGACCCTGCCGTTCCTGCTGGACGGGGACCTCTCCGCCCGCCGGGTCGAGCCCGACGGCGACCCCGGCAAGCGGATGGAGTGGAACCTGCTGCTCGGCGGCGAGCACCCGCATTCGGAACGGCTCGGTTACACCTGGATCGAGTTCGGACGGCTCGACGAGACCACGGGCGAGCCCCATTTCCGTACGCTGCTCTGCGGGCTGAAGGCCGTCGCCGGACGCGGCATCGCCCGCCACTGGTTCGCGGTGACCGACCAGCGGATCGGCGCCGGACTCGACCTGCTCGACGCGACCGGCACGGCCCTGTCCCGGGACCGGCTCGCGGAGGCCGTCGGCGGCCGCGGCATGGTGTACGACACGGCGAAGACGTATCGCCGAGCGGTCGACGAAGCTCTCTTCGGGCTGGGGGAGCGGCGCTACGGCGCGCTCGTCGACCTCCTCATCCAGCTGCGGCAGCCCCAGTTGTCCAAGCGTCCCAACGAAGCCGCCCTGTCCCGGGCGCTGACGGAGGCGCTGCCGCCGATGGATCAGGCGGTCGTCGCCGACGCGGCGGAGGCCTTCCGGTCGCTGGACGAGGAGAAGGAGGAACTGCGGGCGGCGCGCGAGGCCGAAGGGGCCTCGTCGGCGTTCCTCGACCACTATCGGCGCTACGCCCGCATCGCCTCCCGGCGCCGGGCCCGCCTGCCCCGCACCGAACACGCCCGCTACGAGCACATCCAGCGAGAGCTTCTCAAGGCACAGGGCGATCGTGAACAGGCCGTGGCGGACCGGGCGGAGGCCCGGGAGCGGGCGGCGTCGCTCGACGAGCGCGCGGCGCGGTTGAGCGCGCAGGACGCGGCCCTGCGGACCGGGCCCGAGATGCGCGACGCCCGCGCACTCGACCAGGCGGCGGCCGACGCCTCCCGTACGGCGGCGGACCTGTCGCGGTCCGAGGCGGACCGGCAGACGGCGTCCCAGTCACACACCCGGGCCCTGGGCAGGCTCGCCACCGCGACGAACCGGCTGACCGGCGCGCAGGAGACACTGGACGACATCCTGGGCCGTGTGGCCGGGAGTGCCGCGGCGGCCCGGCTCGACGTCCCGCGGACAGAGGGAGCTTCCGCCACGGCCCTGCGCCGCGCGGCGGACGAGGCGACGGCGAGCAGACGGCGTGCCGTCGGGCATGTGGAGGCCCTCGCCGAGCGGGCCGAGCGTGCCGAGGAGACACGCAGGGCCGCCCGACTGCGCGCCGACGAGGCCGACGAGGAGGCCGTGCACGGCGGGGAGCTGCTGGCCGAGGCCGAGGAAGGCGTCGCGGAAGCCGGGCGCGTGCTCGTCGCGGCCGTGCGGGAACACCTGTCCGGGTGTGTGGAGTTGCGGGTGGCCGGCCTGCCGGGGGTCCTCGACGCGGTGCAGGGGTGGGTGAGTGGCTTGGACGGTCCTCACCCGGCACGTGTCGCCGCGGCCGGAACCCACCGCGCTCTCGCCTCCCACCTGGCCGACCAGGCCGCCGCACTGGTCCATCGCGAGGCGGCGACGGCGGAGCGGCAGCGGCTGGTGGCACAGGAACTGACCGCGCTGGAAACGGGCGGTCAGCGAGGCCCGTCCGCTCCGTACACCCGCACTCCCGATGTCCGGACACGAGGTCTCGGAGCCCCGCTGTGGCGGCTCGTCGACTTCCGTCCGCACGTCACCGAGGCCGAACGCGCGGGACTGGAGGCCGCGCTGGAGGCGTCGGGGCTCCTCGACGCCTGGGTACGGCCGGACGGTTCCGCGGTGGCGGCGGACGGGCACGACGTGCTCCTCGACCCCCTGAACCTGCCCGGCAAAGGCGCCCTCGACCGCGTGCTGTGTCCGGCGGTCAACCACGCCGATGTGGGGGCCGCCGCCGTGGGAGAACAGACGGTCCTGCGCCTGCTGGCCTCGATCGGGCTGGCCGGGAAGAACAGCGACGGATCGGCGGGGGACGGCGACGGACCGGCGGAGGAGGTCCCGGAGACGGGCGGCAACCGCACCTGGGTCGCCACGGACGGGCGCTTCCGCGTCGGCGCGCTGACCGGAAGCTGGGCCAAGGACAGCGCCCAGTACGTCGGGGAAGGAGCGCGGGAACAAGCGCGCCGCAGCCGCATCGGCGAACTGCACGTCGAGCGGAAGGCGTTGGACGCGGAGAGCGAGCAGCTGGCCGAGGCGCTGCGCGCGGTGGCAGGGCGCCGTGAGGAACTCGACGCCGAGCTCGCGGCTGTACCCGGCGACGACGACCTGCGCCACGCGCACGCACGGGTCACCGCTGCGGCCGACGCGGCTCGACGGGCCCGTACCCGGCAGCAGGAACGGGCTGCCGAACTGGACAAGGCGGCCGACGAGGCCGACCGTACGGCGGCCGAACTCAGCGAGACGGCAGCCGCCATGACCCTCCCCGCCGACCGGGAGGGGCTGGCCTCCGTGCGCCAGGCGCTCGCCGATCACACCGCCCACCTCGCGGCGCTGTGGCCGGCTCTGCGTGAGCGCGCGGACGCCGAGCACGCGGTCACCGGGGATCAGGCCGAGACGGACCGGGCCGGACTCCTCGTCTCCGAACTCGCGGAGCGCACCACAAAAGCGGCCCGTCTCGCCGCCTCGGCGGACGAACACCTGCGGACTCTCCGCTCCACCGTCGGCGCGGCCGTCGCCGAACTCCAGCGGCGGCTGGAGGAGACCGCGGCCGCCGTCCGCGTCTGTGGGAGCGAACAGCAGCGGGCACAGGCGGACATGCGTGACGCGGACCGGCGGGCGGGCCATGCCGAGGGGCGTATCGAGCGGCTCACCGAGGACGTCACGGACGCCACGGCCGCGCGTGAGCGCGCCGTCGCGGCGCTCCAGCGGTTCGTCTCGACCGGGCTGCTCGCCGTCGCCCTGCCCGACATCGGCGTACCGGACGACGGCGGCGGAACGTGGGCGGCGACCCCTGCCGTGAGTCTTGCCCGTGCCATCGAGTCCCGGCTCTCGTCCACCGACGATTCGGACGCGGCCTGGGAACGCGTTCAGAAGCGACTGAGCGAGGAGTTCGGCAGGCTGCAGGACGCGCTCTCCCGGCACGGTCATACCGCCACGGCCCGTCCGAGCGAGGACGGCATGCGGGTCGATGTCGTCTACCAGGGCCGGCAACGCGCCGTGCCCGAACTCGCCGAAGCCCTGGCCACAGAGGTCGCCGAACTGACCCGCATCCTGTCGGCGCACGAACGCGAGATCCTGGAGACCCATCTGATCACCGAGGTCGCCGGGACACTCCAGGAGCTGATCGGAGCCGCCGAACGCCAGGTACGCGCCATGAACCAGGAACTGGAGGAGCGCCCGACCTCGACCGGAATGAAGCTGCGCCTGGTGTGGCGGGCCTCCCGCCGGGCCCCGCAAGGGCTGGCCCAGGCCCGGGAACGGCTGCGCCAGTCGGCCGACGCCTGGTCGCCGCAGGACAGGGCCGCGGTCGGCGTGTTTCTCCAGGAGCAGATCGCTCGCCGCCAGGCCGACGACAGCACGGGCAGTTGGCAGGAGGACCTCACCGCCGCCCTCGACTACCGGGCCTGGCACGAGTTCGGCGTCGAACGGCACCAGCACGGCAAGTGGGTGCCGGCCACCGGGCCCGCCTCCGGCGGCGAGCGCGTCCTGGCTGCGTCCGTGCCCCTCTTCGCCGCCGCGTCCTCCCACTACGCGAGCGCGAGCGGCGCGCACGCGCCCCGACTGGTCACCCTGGACGAGGCGTTCGCCGGAGTGGACGACGACTCCCGCGCCAAGTGTCTCGGCCTGCTGCGTGCCTTCGACCTCGATGTCGTCATGACCAGCGAACGGGAGTGGGCCTGCTACCCGCAGGTGCCCGGCATCGCCATCGCACAGCTCTCCCGCGTCGACGACATCGACGCCGTCCTGGTGACCCGCTGGGAATGGGACGGCAGCGACCGACGGCGCGGCACCGAGCCAGGCGCCATCCAGCGTGCGACGGCGGTTCCCCTCCAGGTCGATGGCCGCGAAAGGAAGGGCCAGGACGCGGCGGGACCAGTCACGGGAACGGCGCGGAACGCTGGTGCGGAGGGCATCGGAGAACAGGAGTCTTTGTGGACGTGAACCCTCCCGCTCGGCCGGCCGCTGCCGTACGGGCGCCCGGACCTCGGGCACCGGGGCAGCGGGAGGGACCGACGGACGTCGTGGCGGCGGAGCAGCCCGGGACACCGCAGACCGAAGGACAGACCGGCCGGGCCGACGCCGAACGCCTCGGACGGCTGCTCGGAGACCCCGGCCTCGCCTGGTTCCTGGAACGCGTCCGGCGGCGGATGGCCGACGGCCGGCCCCTCACCGGCGCGGTGACCCTGGCGCACCCCGACGAACTCCAACGCGAAGCCGCCGAGCGCCTTCTGGGACGCGCTCCGAGCGCGGGCCGCTCCCTGTCGGTACGCCTCGACGCGGTGGACGCGATCCTGCGCCGCTCAGGTGTCAGCCGCGACGGCCTGGGGGCCGCGGTGGTGGCCCTGACCGGACCCGTCGCCGTGCACGCGGAGGTGCGGGGCAGGGAGGAACGGGCCTGGGAGGAGGCTTACGCCCCTTTCGACGCCCTGGATTCCGGGCTGGCCGACTGGGCGGAACGGATCCGCAGGGACGGTCTCGTACGGCGGCTCGCGCGCACGCCGGAAGTCGCCGGCCCTCTGGTGAGCGCTGCTGTGCGGGCGCTGCGCGCGCTGCCCGCGGTTCCCCCGACGTCACGTGCGACGTTCGCGGCACGCCATCTCTCCGGTGCCCATGCCCTGGACGAGGGAACTCCGCTCGCCGCTCTCGTCCTGTCAGGGCTCCGGTCCCTCACAGGTTTTCCTGACGGCTCCGGTGCCGAGTGGCGACGGGAAGCCTGGGCTTCGGCCGGACTGCTCAAGGACGATGTGTCATCGACCGTCCTGACCCTCAACCTGCGAGGTACACCGGCCCTCGACTGGATGGCCGACGCGGGGGAGCCCGCGGTCCTGACGCTGCGTTCGCTCACTCGCCACGCTCCGAGCAGCGTCCGCTCAGGGACAGGAGTCGTGCACGTGTGTGAGAACCCGGCCGTCCTGTCCGCCGCTGCCGACGCCCTCGGCCCGGCCTGCCCGCCCATGGTGTGCCTCCAGGGACAGCCCTCGGCGGCCGCGCTCACTCTGCTGCGCGGCCTGTCCGCGCAGGGAGCCGAACTTCTCTACCACGGTGACTTCGACTGGGGTGGGGTGCGCATCGCCACCGTGCTGGGGCGTGGTGCCCCGTGGCGGCCCTGGCGATATGGAGCGGCCGACTACCGGGCGGCCGTGTCCAGGGTGACGGAGCCGCAGCAGTTGGCCGGCGCGTCCGCCGCGACTCCGTGGGATCCGGCCTTGAGCGTTGCCCTCACCGAGCACGGAGTCCGTGTCGAAGAGGAGGCGGTGCTCGACGATCTGCTCTCGGACCTGGGAGAGCAGGCCCGTCGAGGTGCATCCGGAAGTGCCGAGCGCTCCGCACCGAGCGCGTCGCGGAGTACGACCCGGTAGGCGTCGGGCCGGGACCGGTGGGGTACTCGGGTCCGTCGGGACCGGTGGACCAAGGGTGCTCCGGGACGTCCGCCGCGCGACATGCCCTGCGTGCCTCACCTCAGGGCAGCGTGGTCGCCAGCGCTCCGGCCACCTGCCCCATCCGCTCGTCGTCGTCGCGCACGCTCCGGCTGAACTCCAGGTGGAGGAACGGGACACCGTCCGCCGCCGCGCGTCGCCCCTGTTCGTTGCTGCGGCCCTCCAGCGCGCAGCGCCGTGCCCAGGCCCGGCAGACGGCGAAGCCCTCCCGCCGCAGGGCGGTCGCCGTGCGGCGGGCCGCCGCACGGCCCTGGTCGCCCTTGCCGGTGGACGCGATGACGTCGTAGTCCGGTTCGGTGGAGTCGGCGAAGCCGTGCACCTGCAGGCCCGGCAGCCGGCGCCGGACCAGTTCGTCGCAGACCACGTCGAACACCGAGTCGCTGCGGTGCGCGACATCGGCGCGGTCCCCCTTCCCGGCGTTCCGGTGGGCGCCGGCCAGCACCAGTACCCCACCGGTCCTGGCGCGCAGCACCCCGATGCCCAGCTGCTCGCTGCGCGTGTCGGCGACCGGATGCGGGACCTGGACCGACCAGCGGGTCGGGGCGCCGAGGTCGACGTAGACCCGGCCCCAGCCCCGCCTGACCTCCGCCGCGCGGTCGGCGATCTCGGCGAAGCGCCGGCCGGTCCCGGTGTCGGTGAAGGTACGGATGCCGAAGTCGACCTCGGCCAGGCGGCGCCCGGCTTCGGCCCGGTGGCCGTCCAGGAAGAGACCGACGGCCTCGGCGACAGTGCGGCGTTGGGCGGGCAGAGGCCGCTGATAGTCGCTGTGCGCGACCGTTCCTCTGGTGAATTCGGTGATGCGCCGGGCCAGGTCGTCGCCGTCACGGGCGTCGGGAGCGGCCGGACCGTGCCGGGGCCGGTCGCCGGACGGTACGAGAACCGCCACCAGCGCACCGAGCGTGACCAATATCACCACGGTACTCAGCAGTATTGCCTTGATCGTTATCTTCACGGCAGGGTCCCGTGTCCTATCCAAACGAAAATATCAGGGGTGTCATCATTCCCTCTCAACTCCTTCGTGGCCCGCGCCGCCGTGCTGGCGCTCCTCGCCGCCACCGCGGCCGGCTGCTCCCTGCCCGGCAGTGACAGTGACTCCGCCGACGCGCAGTCGGGCCCGTCGTTCACCGTCGCCGCCGCGGGCGACATCCTGATCCACCCGCAGCTGACCGAGCAGGCCCGCAAGGACGCCGAGTCGGCCGACGGCAAGGGTGCCGGAAGCGGCGGCGCCGCAGCCGACGGGCTCGACTTCGGTGCGATCATGGCCGGGGTCAAGCCCGTGATCAGCAAGGCCGACCTGGCGATCTGCCACTTCGAGCCGGTCATCGGCAAGCCGGAGGGGCCGTTCCAGAGCTACCCGGACTTCTTGGTACCGCCGCAGATCACCACGGCGATCAAGGATGTCGGTTACGACACCTGCTCGACGGCGTCGAACCACACGCTCGACCACGGAGCCGAGGGCGTGAAGCGCACGCTCGACACCCTCGACAAGGCAGGTCTCAAGCACACCGGTTCGGCGCGCAGCGGCGCGGAGGCGGCCAAGCCGCTGATCATGGACGTGAAGGGCGTGAAGGTCGCCCAACTGTCGTACGCCTTCGGGTTCAACGGTCGTGAGATCCCGGCCGACAAGCCCTGGCTCGTCAACCAGAACTCCTTCGACAGGATCGCCGCCGCCGAGAAGGCTGCCCGCAAGGCCGGTGCCGAAGTGGTGATCCTCAGCATCCACTGGGGCCGCGAACATCACCCGGATCCGAGCGCTCCGCAGCTGAAGCTGGCCCGCAGGCTGGCGAGGGAGACCGGGATCAACCTGGTGATCGGCCACCACGCGCACGTGGTGCAGCCGATGGAGAAGGTCGACGGCACATGGGTGGCGTACGGCCTCGGCAACCAGTTGGCGCGCCACGACGTGCCGTCCGGACTGACCGAGGAGGGCGTCATCGGCTGGTTCGAGTTCCACAAGCGGGGCGACACATGGGATGTGGACGCGCGCTACGTACCCACGCTCGTCACCATCCCGCCGGACGTCGACGAGAGCGACCCGGACTCCGTGAAGGCGGCCGGTGAGCGGGGCGCGGTGAAGGACCACCGGCTGCTGAATCTGGCCGAATCCCTGCGAGGCGGCAAGGACCTCTCGGCCGAGGAACGGGCGAGATACCGGCTGGCATTCGAGCGCACCCAGGGCACGATGCTCAACCGGGGTGCCGCCAAGGACGGTCTGAAGCCGCTGGAGGGCCTCCCGGACTGATCACCGTCCTCCAGGACGACCGTACGCCGACCTTCCCGCCGATCAGCGGCCGAGCAGTAGCCGGCCGGTGGTCGACTCCTGGCTGTCCCACAGGTGTCTCACAGTTTTCCGACAGGTGACGCACAGCTGAGTGATCGCCGAGTGGGCCCGAAGTCAAGGATTGAGCTTTAAACGTCGCGTACGTCACACCGACAACTCTCCGTACAACTTTCCGCTGAGCTTCCGGGTCGTGGAACTGATCGCTCCATCCCCATGGCATGCATCGGCGCGGGCCTCAACTCGGGCCAGAACCTGAAAGGCAACATTTATGGCCGCTTCGTCTGCGAAGCGGCGGCACAAGGTCCGACGCCGGGCCGACATGTCGCTGCTGGGTGGCATCCGTCCACCCATCGCGGTCCTCTCGGCCCTGCTGCTCTCCCTCGCGGGCATCACCGCCCTCGGTCTGGGGAGAGCCGGTCAGGACCCCGTACCCGAGGCAGTGCTGACCTCGCAGCAGCACTTCGCCGAGGACGGTGCCGTCGCCATGCGCGCCTCGATCGACGAGAGCGCCACCGACCTGACCCGTACCGCCGGGCTCTTCAGCGCCGGCGATCCGGTCTCGCCGGACGCCGTCCTCGACAAGATCGGCAGTGTCTACCAGAAATGGATGGGCACGGCCGTCGTGGAGATCAAGTCCGGGCGGATGCTTGCCGCGCGCGGTGAGAACGTGCCGGTCACCGCCGTGGACACGAGCAAGCTCGCCGAGAAGGACGGTCTCAGCCCGCGCATGGTGCGGCTGCAGAACGGCGAGACCCGGCTGCTCGCCTTCGCGCTGCTGTCCTGGCCGGACCGGCCGCAGCAGTTGCTGATCGCTTCGAGCAGTCTGCGCTTCCCGGGCATCAGCCTCGGGCAGTTCCGCTCCATCGCCGTCATCGACAGCGAGGGGCGCATCCTCAGCAGCGACGGCATTCCGGAACCCGAGCAGGTCCTCACCGATCTTCAGCGCGAAGGCGTCAAGCGCTCCAACAAGCAGCTGAAAGCTTTCTCCAAGATCGCCGCCGTCAAGTCGGCGGAGCACCCGCTCAAGGCGAAGGAGCCCGGTTCCGGCGGCTTCCTCGGGGTCAGCGGCAGTCTGCTCGGCGACTCCTTCGAGGGCGACCGTTCCATCGCCGGATACGCCACGCTCACCGGCCCGGAGCCCGGCGAAGGGACTGTCGCGACCGCGCTCGGCCTGACCGTCGTCTCCATGGTCGATGTCGCGGTGGACCCCACCAGGGTCGCCGGGCCGCTCTTCGGACTGCTCGCCGCGGCCGCGCTGCTGCTGATCGGCGCCCTCGCGGTCGCCCTCCTGCTCGGTACGGTCCAGCGACCGCTGCTGAAACTCTTCCTGGAGAGCCGCCGGCTCACCCGCGGCGATCTGACCCGTCCCGTCACCGTCCCGAGGTACGGCGAGGCAGCGCGGATCGGGCAGGCCCTGGAACGGCTCCGCCGCCAGCTCCTCGGCGAACCGGCCGGCACCACCGACGCGTCCTCCGGCGCGTCGCGCCGCCGCCGTGTCGGCACCCGCGGCCTCGTCGTGGTCTGCGGTGTCCTGCTCCTCGCCTGGTCGGCGCCGATGCTGCTGCTCTTCAACCGCGCCGACTCGACCGTCGCCGTACCGGAACAGATCATCAGCGACCAGCGCGAGCGCACCGACACGCTCTCCGACCGCGTGCGCCGCGCGCTCAACGAGGGCCACGCCGACCTGGTCTCCGTCTCCGCGCTGATCGGCAACCGGACCAGCCCCGACGACATGAAGAAGGTCCTGGAGCGCACCCGTACCGAGCACGTGCGCTACCGGTCGCTGTACGTACGCTCCGCCGAGGGCACCGTCCTCGCCCGGGCCGGCGAGTCCCCGCACGGCCTGCCCGCGAGCGGGAGCGGCGACGACAAACTGTCGGCGCAGCCGATCAGCGTCCTCAACGAGTCGGGCAAGGAGCCCGTCATCGCCGGATACGCCGAGATCCCGGGCCGCGACGGAGCCGCCGTGATCGGTGAGTTCCGGATCGACTTCATCAACTCGCTGCTCAAGCGCCCCGGCCTCGGCCAGATCCGGGTCGTCGACGACGAACGCCGGGTCCTCGGCGGCAACACCGGCTACCTCGCCTTCCAGAGCCTTCCGAAGCGGCTCGACGAACTGGCGACCGGCACCAACCAGAAGACCGGCCTCAGCGCCCGCGCCAGCGGTGTCATGTACCGCGACGGTGACGGAGTCCAGGTCGCCGGAGCCGCACCGTTCGTCGGCGGCGGGGCAGCGAAGAAGCTCGGCTGGACGGTGGTCAGCTGGCAGCCCGCCCCGGGTCTCGCGATCCCCGAGTACAGCCTGCAGAACCGCACCGTCCTGGCCGGGCTGCTCGGCATCACCGCCGCCGCCGCTTGCCTCGGCTGGCTGCACATCGTCGTCGTACGGCCGCTGCGCGAACTGGCCGGCAAGGCCGAGGCGCTCGCCGACGGCGATCGGCGCACCGTGCTCTTCCCGCACCACCACGACGAGGTCGGCGCGGTCACGCGAAGTCTCGAACTCGTCCGGCAGCAGCTCCAGGAGCAGCGCAGACGCGACGGCGCCCCCCTCGCCGGAAGGAACTGATCGGCCTTGCTCTTCCTCTACACCGTGCTCGTGATGTGCTGCGCGATCCTGCTGATCGCGGGCATCGTCGAGCAACGTCGCCACTTCAGCAATCTGGAGCGGATCCCGACCCGTGTGCTGGTCAACGGCATCCGCGGCAAGAGCTCCATCACCCGGCTCTGCGCCGGCGCGTTGCGCGGCGGTGACCTCGTCACCGTCGCCAAGACGACCGGCACCGCGGCCCGCTTCATCCACCCGGATGCCACCGAGGAGCCGGTCTACCGCAAATTCGGCATAGCCAATGTGGTGGAGCAGATCGGCATCGTGCGACGCGCCGCCGCGTACAACCCGGACGCGCTCGTCATCGAATGCATGGCCGTCATGCCGGCGCTCCAGGAGATCAACCAGTCGAAGCTGATCCGATCGACGATCGGCGTGCTCTGCAACGTACGCGAGGACCATCTGGCCGAGATGGGCCCGACCCTGGACGACGTGGCCCGCTCGCTGTGCCGCTCGATGCCGGAGGGCGGCATCTGTGTCACCGCCGAGAAGGACCGGTTCGACATCCTCCAGGAGGAGGCGGACGCCCGCGACTGCAAGCTGATCTACGCGGACCCGGAGACGGTGAGCGACGCGGAGCTGCGCGGGTTCAGCTGGTTCACCTTCAAGGAGAACGTGGCGATCGCGCTGGCCGTCGCCGAGCTCCTCGGCGTGGACCGGGAGACCGCGCTCCAGGGCATGTACGACGCCCCGCCGGACCCGGGTGTCCTCTCGGTCGAGCGGTACCGCACCCACGACGACAAGCGACTGCGGTTCGCGAACGTCTTCGCGGCCAACGACCCCGAGTCGACGCTGATGAACATCAACCAGCTGCTCGACCTGGGAGCGATCAGCCGGCCGCTGAACGTCGTCATCAACTGCCGCCCCGACCGGGTCGAGCGCAATGGGCAGATGGGCCAGATCATCCCCGACCTCCAGCCGGAGAAGGTCTTCGTCATCGGGCACCCGGCGAAGAGCGCCATCGACGCCATCCCCGCCGAGTGGCGGCACACGGCGGTCGATCTGGGCGGTGACAAGCGCGATCCCGAGGAGTTCATGCGCCAGTTGCTCGACCGGCTCGGCCCCGAGTCCTCGCTCGTCGCGATCGGCAACATCCACGGGCAGGGCGAAGTCCTGCTGGAGCATCTGGCCGAACTCCCCGCGGACGAGACGGCGGACGAGTCGACGGACGCGCCGGGTGTGAGGGACGCGCGGGACATGAAGGACGCGCGGGACGGCCTGCCCGACGAGGCACATGCCGCATCACACGACGACGGCCCGCCCACCGCGGCCGTTCCCGTGATCCCGGCCCAGCCCCGGCGCGAGGCGCCCGCCCTCGAACCGGGCCATGTGCGGCACGACGAGACGCTCGCGCTTCCGCGGTACACGCCGCGCCTCGACCCGTTCGCGCCGTACCCCGAGGCCTACGAGGCCCGGTACCAGCAGCGTCAGCCGGCTGTGCTGCCCCTCGCCGTACGCCCCCGGCAGCCCGGACAGGAGCAGCCGGGACTGCCGACGCAGCAGCCCGGACCGGAGCAGTCGGGACAGCAGCCGCAACAGCCCCCGCAGGAGCAGCCGGGACAGCCGACGCAACAGCCCCGGCCGACATCCGGGATTCCGGCGCAGAGTCCGGAGCAACCGCCCGCGAAGCCTCATGCACGCGGTCCGTTCGAGCCGGTTCGGCGGCCCGCCCCGGCCCAGCAGCACAACCCAGGAGAACCCCGTTGATCCCCTCCGTCCTCACCCCCGAGATCGCCGCGATCGGTATCGCTCTGGGGCTGATGTTCTCCCTGGTCTGCTACCTCACGACCAACCTCTCGCCCGGCGGCATGATCACCCCGGGCTGGCTGGCCCTCACTCTCGTCGAGGACCTCCAGCGCGCGGCCATGGTGGTCGGCGTCACCGTGCTGACGTACGTCGCCGTCCTCGGCCTCCAGCGCGTCGTGATCCTCTACGGCAAGCGGCTGTTCTCCACCGTCGTGCTCACCGGCGTCATCTTCCAGGCGACGCTGATGATCGTGCTGTCGCTCGAATTCCCGCTGATGTACACCAACCAGACGCTCGGCTTCATCGTCCCGGGCCTCATCGCCTACCAGCTCGTCCGCCAGCCCAAGGGCGCGACGCTGCTCGCGACCGGCACGGTGACGCTGATGGCGTACGTCGTACTCACCGCCGGAATCCTGCTCGGCGCCCTGCCCACCGTCTGACCGACCGACACCGCTCGACCCACCACCCGGAGCTGACCGACCCATGAGTGCCAAGACCAAGCGTGGCCCCCGCCCGGTGCTGCATGCCGTCACGGTGATCAGCCTGCTTGCGGGCAGCGCCTACCTCACCGTCGAACTGCGCAAGGACGAGCAGGCCAAGGCCCCCGCCGTGCAGGCCGTCACCGACAACCCCGCCCTGCGCTCCTCCGGCGCCGGTCTCAACGGCGAAAAGAGCTGGGAACGACTGCAGAACCCTGCCCGCACCCTGCTGCGCGGTGCCGATGGCGAGGTCCTCGCCAGCTTCACCGACGGCGCCCGCACCGCCACGCTCACCGGTCCCAGCCGAACGTTCACCGAACCCGCCTACACCAAGTCCCGGGTCGTCACCGAGGACTGGGTCCGGCTGATGCCGTACCAGTGGAAGAAGGGCTCCGAGAAGGAGAAGTGGTTCAAGGACTGGTTCAAGGAGTTCTTCGGCAGCGAGGAGGACGACCTCTTCGCGATGGCCTTCCAGTACGTCGACCAGGCGCCGATCAAGAAGGACGACGAGGGGGTCCCGTACGCGGGGGACGCCAACTTCGGTCCGATCAACCCGAACGGCAGTCCGGGCAACGACTACCGGCTGGAGGAGTCCGACTTCTTCGACTACCTCGGCATCCCGTACACCTTCCGCAACGGCACCACGATGCAGCCGCGCGCCGAGCGCGCCCGCTCGATGGACTGCTCGGGCTTCATCCGCACGGTCTTCGGCTACCGTGCCCGCTATCCGCTGATGGCCACCGACGCCCTCGGCGACGGACTGCCGCGCACCGCGAACGGCATGGCCCGCTCCGGGCGCGGCGCGGACGTCATCGAACTCAAGGGCATCACCCCCGCGGACCGGCCGAAGAACATCGACGTGCTGCAACCGGGAGACCTGGTCTTCTTCAAGCTCGACCAGCGGACCAAGCAGCGACTGGACCACGTCGGCATGTACATGGGGCACGACACCGACGGGCACAAGATCTTCGTGTCCAGCCGGGAAGAGGTCAACGGTCCGACCATCGGCGACAAGGGCGGGACCTCCAGGCTGGACGGGAACGGCTACTACGCCGCTACGCTGCGCAGCGCCAAGCGCCTGTGAAGCAGCCCCCGGCCATTTCGCGCCGCACCGCCCGGAGGCCCGCCGCTCGGCGTGGCTCCGGGCGGCGGGGCACGGGGCCGGAGGCCGTCCGGGCCGTCCGCGCCTTCGTCATTGGCCGCGCCAGATGTTGTCGAAGGCCGCCTCGTCGATCGCTCGCCGTTGCCGCTGGAACTCAAGGTCGCGCAGGGCGTCGTCCACTGCGGCGAGCACCGTCGTGATCGACTCCTCGGGCACGCCCGGGGAGTCACCGGTAGGCTTGTCGCGGATTCCGGCCGCCGCCGCGAGCGCGGCGAGGACGGGCTCATCGGCATTCCAGCGGTCCGCCGCCCGGCGACGGGCGGGCGAATCGGCAAGGACCATCCGACTGGTCGCGGAAGGCACCCAGCGGGATCGGCTCTGCGCAGTGAGCTGTCCCTCCGCCTCAAGGGCGGCCAGATAGGCCGTGGACAGACCGCGGCCTCGGCGCCACAGCCAGTCGTCGAGCGATTCGTAGGGCGGTTGCCGGACGAGCGACGACACGGCCTCGTCCAACAGGGGATCCTCCATCGCCGGCGCGTGGCCCGGCACGATCCGATCGCCGTCCAGCCTGACGGCCTCGGCACCCAGGAGATCGATCACCTCCGCTCCCGCGAGCACCAGCGAGAGATCGCCTCGCTCCAGGGGGCGGCTTGCCGCTCTGTCGATGGCGGCGATCAACAGGTCCCGCGGTGTGCTCATGAATGGCTCCACGTCAGGGGCGTCCGGGTGTCGGGCGGGTGTAGGGGCGCCTGGGCGTCGACGCCATCGACGCCGTCACGCGGCGAGAAGCTGCGGTCGCCGGTGTCGCCGACGATGATGCCGCGGGCGCTTCGGGGGCCGCGGTGCCCGGCGGAGTGGCACTCGTCTCTCGCTGTGACGGATGAGGCGGTGGACACACCGACCCCGTCCGACCCGTTGCCGACGGCGATCACGCCCCCATTCGAGTCCGAGTCACGCTCGCATTCGAGTCTACGAAGCGAGGACGTCAGCCGCATCCCGCGCTGCCACCCGTCCCGCCGGGGACGCGCACCCCGGCGGGAAGCCGACGGCCCCAGTGGTGCGAGGGGATGGCCGGAGGCTCTCGGGGCACCGGAAACCGGCGCAGTTCGAGGCCGCTCGACGCGGCGGGCCGCGCTATCCGTACGAGAGGTTGGAGCAGGGGTTGTCGTCGGCGGAGCGGGCGTCCGCGGTGACCTGGGAGGGCACGGCGGACGGCGGGGCCGACGCGGTGGCTTCCGGCTCGGTCGCGTACGTCGTGCCGAGGACGACCGCGATGCCGGTCGTGGCGACCGGGGTGAGCTCCGCGCCGGGGAGGGCCCGCGCGACCTTCCCGGCCTGGTCCTTCCGGCCGGGGCCGTATTCGATCACGGTCTTGACCTGGGTGCGGACCGAGGCCGTCGAGGTGTCCGTGACGGTGAAGCCGTGCTCTTCGAGCATGTGGGCGGCACGGGCCGCGAGGCCGGTGACGGTGGTGCCGTTGGAGACGGCCACGGAGACACCGGTGCCGTAGTCCGGTTCGTCGGCGCCCGGTGACGGCGCGGTCGTCTCCGCGTCCCCCTTTCCGCCGGCGTCCTGGCCGTCGATGGTGCGGTCGGCCCTGAGCGACGCCCACAGCGCGTCGGCGTCGGGGTGGACGATCGCCACGCGCGCACCCTGGTACTTCCACGGCACGGTCACGAACTTGGTGTTGTGCAGGTCGATGTCCTTCATCGACATCGCGAAGGAGACCAGTTTGTCCGCGGAGCCGAGTCCCGGGTCGACGGTCATCGACCTGGTGGCCGCGTCCGCGAGCGGCAGCAGTTTGGTGGGCGTGAGTCCGTCGCTCTTTATCTGCTTCAACAGGCTGGCGACAAAGGCCTGTTGGCGTTTTATGCGGCCTATGTCGGAGCCGTCGCCGATGCCGTGCCGGATGCGCACGTAGTCGAGCGCCCGCTGGCCGGAGACGGTCTGCGGGCCCTTGGCGAAGATGCGCTTGCCACGAGTGGGGCGATTGGGGTTGAGGTCTCGCTGATAGACGTCCTGGGGCAGGCAGACCTCGACGCCTCCGACGGCCTCGGTCATCGTCGCGAAGCCCTTGAAGTCGACGACGACGGTGTGGTCGACGCGCAACCCGGTCAGCTTTTCGACCGTGTTCTGGGTGCAGGCGGGGTTGCCCTTGGCCGTCCCGCCCACCGAGTACGCCGCGTTGAACATGACGTCGGTCTGCGGCCGGGACCAGGTGCCGTCGGGCAGCTTGCAGGGCGGGATGTCGACCAGGGTGTCACGCGGGATGGAGACGGCTATGGCGTGCTTCTGATCCGCGTACGTGTGCAGCAGGAACGCGGTGTCGGAGCGGCCGATGTCGTCCTTGTCCCCACCACCCAGATCGCTGTTGCCGTCGGTCCGCCCGTCCGAGCCGATCACCAGGACGTTCGACCCCTTGGTGGAGGCGGGCGGCCGGTCGCCGGACACGCCGTCCGAGTTGAACGTGCTGATGTTCCCGTTGAGCCGCATGTAGACCCAGCCCGCGCCGGCCGTCACCAGGACGAGCAGTGAGACCGTGACGGTGAGGACGGTCCGGGTGCGGCTCCGTTTGCGCCGTCGACTGTGCTCGGCCGCTGCGCGCGCACGGTGCCGGGATGCCTGGCGGCTGCCTGTCATTCGTCCACGCCCCATCAGTTCCGGTCAGGGGGAAGGGGTGACCGTTCCCGACTCGACGGTTGTACAGTTGCGCAATGTAGCAAGCATTTCCGAGAGATGGCGCCCCGCGTGGTCCATCGAGGAGAGAGAAGGGTGGGGTGGAGTGTTCCGTAACGCGCTGGAGCCCTGGCATCTGCTGATCCTGGGGCTCGTGATCGTCCTGCTGTTCGGTTCGAAGAAACTGCCCGACACCGCACGGGCGCTGGGGAAGTCGCTCCGCATCCTGAAGAGCGAGACCAAGGCCATGAAGGAGGAGGGGGCGTCCCCGTCGGCCGCTTCCGAGGCCGACGCCCCCGAACCGCCTGCCCCGAGGATCATCCGGTCGGCCCCGGGCGATGCCGCCTCGGCCCGTCCGGTGGCGGAGAGTGGCACCGAGCGCCACTGAGCGTCGCGCGTCCGCCGCGAGGTGGCTCGGTTCGTACGGTGAGGTCGCGGCGGTGCGTGTGCCGCGCTTCCGTCTGCGTCTGCGTGTACGGGTCCGGCGCGCGGGTGGGTCCTGGTTGCGGGCGCATGCCGCTTGCGCCGCCGGGAGCCGGTCCGCGACCCGTACGCACGGTCCGCCCCCCGGGGGTCTCTTCCGAGAACGGCGGCCCCGGGGGTGGCCGCCGCATCCGCGTCCGGGGCTGTCACCCCGCGGCGACTTTAAAGGTTGCGCAATATTTGAATATGGTGGGTTCACTACGCGTCCGGCGGAGCCCTGTTGTTCCGGCGGGCGCATCACCGGCGTGTGTCGAAGGAGAGCAGTGGTGTTGGGCGTCAGTCTCGCCAAGGGTCAGAATGTCGTCCTGAACCAGGACGGCACCCCGCTCGCGGACGTCACGGTAGGCCTGGGCTGGGACGCCCGTCCGGTCGGCGGCACGGACTTCGATCTCGACGCGTCCGCGATCATCTGCGGACCGGACCAGAAGGTCGTCTCCGACCGGCACTTCGTCTTCTACAACAACCTCACCAGCCCGGACGGGGCGGTGCGGCACACCGGCGACAACACCACAGGGGAGGGCGACGGCGACGACGAGCAGCTCCTCGTCGACCTCGACCGGCTCGACGAGAAGACCGGGCAGATCGTCTTCACCGTCTCCATCCACGACGCCCAGAACCGCGGCCAGAACTTCGGGCAGGTCGAGGACGCCTACATTCGCGTGCTCGACAACCTCACCGGCCGGGAGATGTGCCGCTACGAACTCTCGTACGACGCCGCGAGCGAGACGGCGATGGTCTTCGGTGCCTTGTACCGCAGGGGTGGCGAATGGAAGTTCCGCGCGATCGGCCAGGGTTACGCATCCGGTCTGGCCGGTATCGCCGTCGACTACGGCGTCGACATCGCCTGAGCCGGGAGGAAGGGCGGCCCCGCGCCATGGGTGCGCGGCCGCCCCCGGAGGCATCACGGGCGCCGTGTGCCGGGGAGGTTCGGTCCGCTGAAGTCCGGGCCGACGAAGTCCGGGCTGCTGAAGTCCGGGCGGCCGAAATCCGGGCTGCTGAAGTCCGGGCTGCTGAAACGGGGCCGGTGGCCCGAGCCCGCACTCCGGCCGGGCTCCGGCGCCGCGGGCTCCTGCGCGAGCTGCTCGACGAGGAACGGCCGGATGCCGTTGTGGCGCAGGGCTCGGAGCCACGCCTCCCTCGCCCGATCGAGGTCGGCGTCGAGGCCGGGAGACCGCGGCGCACTGGTGCTCGTACCGGGTCCCCGGTGCGCGGCGGCGGTCCGGTAGAGCGCGAGGATGCCGAAGGCGGCGGTGAGCGCGGCGATGCCGAGGCTGACCCAACCCGCCCCGATCAGCGTGCCGGCCATGGCGGGCATGCTGTCGGCGAGCCGGAGCACGTACCCGAGAAGAAGGAACGTGCCCGCGGCAACTGCGGCGAGGACCGGGGTGAGTACTGCCAGAACGGGTACCAGGCCCGCGCCCGTGTCCTCCTGGTGCCCCGGCCCGGACAGGGGCGTCGCCCGATCGACGGGCCCACCGCCCTGGATTCGTCGCCGCAGGTCCGTGTACGACCGGTACTCGGACTCGGCGGCCGACGCCACATGAGGACCGGCCGCCAGGCCTCTGGCGCGCAACTGGTCCGTGCCGATGCCGGACTGAGCCAGCAGGCGCCGAATCTCCGCGGACCCGATGACGTCGTCGAGAGCTGACGCGTAGTCGGCTCCGTCCGCGTCCCGCAGTGGAAACGACCGGTCCATTCCATCCCCCCGATTTGTGTGATCCGTTGTCCTGGGCCTTCGCGGCGGCGACGGCGTACGAGCCGCCGCGGGCGGGGCGGCGGATGAGGGCATCCGGCCCCGAAGGCGAGCCCGCCGTCGCCGCCGCCGATGGTGGCGGGCCGTCAACCCGGCCCGGAGCGCCGCGGGTCGGCGGTCACGGAGCCGCTGTCCTCAGGTGCGGGCGCGTCGCGCGACGCGCCGCGTTCAGAGGCTGACGCCGAAGTCCGCGACGATGCCGCTCAGGCCGGAGGCGTACCCCTGGCCGACTGCGCGGAACTTCCAGTCGGTGCCGTTGCGGTACAGCTCGCCGAAGACCATCGCGGTCTCGGTCGAGGCGTCCTCGCTGAGGTCGTAGCGGGCGATCTCGGCCCCGCCGGCCTGGTTGACCACCCGGATGTAGGCATTGCGGACCTGTCCGAAACTCTGGCCCCGCCCCTCCGCCTCGTGGATGGATACGGGGAACACGATCTTGGCGACCTCGGCGGGCACGGCGGAGAGATCGACCTTCACGATCTCGTCGTCGCCCTCGCCCTCGCCGGTGAGGTTGTCGCCGGTGTGCTCGACCGAGCCGTCGGGGCTCTTGAGGTTGTTGTAGAAGACGAAGTGCGCGTTGGAGAGCACCTTGCCGGACGCGTCGCACAGCAGTGCGCTGGCGTCCAGGTCGTAGTCCGTTCCGGTGGTCGTACGGACGTCCCAGCCCAGACCGACCAGCACCGCGGTCAGTCCCGGCGCCTCCTTGGTCAGCGAGACATTTCCGCCCTTGGCAAGGCTCACACCCACAGCGATTCTCCCTCTTCACGGCATCGGCCCCGGACGGTCACCGTCCGGGCGCTCTGTGACAGCAGACTGAAATCTACAACACTGTAGAGTTGATGAGTGGCAGTAGTCCGGACGGCCATGGACGGATCGCCTGCGACGGTCGGTACGATGCCCCGTCGCCCGGCACAGCGGGCGACCGTACGGGAAGGGGACCGCGTCGTGACCGCAGAGGAGGACGGGCGGCCGGGGCAGCGCGCCCGCAGACGGGGCCAGGGAGAGCTCGAAGCCCTGGTGCTGTCCGTGCTGGGCGACGCCCGTACGCCGGTCACCGCGAGCTGGGTGCAGGAGCGACTCGACGGCGATCTCTCGTACAGCACCGTCATCACCATCCTGACACGGCTGCACGAGAAGAAGGCCGTGTCACGAACCGGCTCCGGGCGTCCGGTCCTGTGGCGGCCGGTCGCGACGGACGAGGCCGGACTCACGGCCCTGCGGATGCGTCGGCTCCTCGACAAACAGGACGACCGCGACGCGGTGCTGTCCAGCTTCGTCTCGGCACTCTCCTCGCACGACGAGGAGTTGCTGCGGTCGCTGCTCAACGAGAGTGCGCCACCGGCGCCCGGAACACCGCCGGCACAACCGGAGAGCTGAGCGATGGGCGTCTTCGTCTTCCTGCCCCTGGTGCTGCCGTTGACCGCGCTGCCGATCGCGCGTCTGGCCGAGCAGCATCTGCACCCACGGCGTGCCGCCCGTCTGCTGACCACCGTGGCGGTGATCCTCGCGTCGTGCAGCACGGTCTGTCTGGGGCTGCTGATGGTCGTCGGTACGGCCCAGCTTCCCGGAAACCCGCTGCCCGACGGCTGGTCCGACGAAGAGGTACGAGAGGCCGTCCCGCACGACAGGTTCGTCGGCAAGGCGGCCATCGTCGCGCTGGCGGCCGTGGCCGCGGCCTGGGTGCTCACCGTGCACCGTCACTACCGCTTCCGGTCCCGCGCCCACCGGGTCCTCGCCGCGCTGCCGTCGCGGGCCGAGGTCGCGGTCCTGTCCGACGCCGTGCCGTACGCCTACGCGCTGCCCGGCGCACCCGGCCGGATCATGGTGTCCACCAGCATGCTGGCGTGCCTCGACGAGGCCGAGCAGCGGGCGCTGCTCGCACACGAACGCGCGCACCTCTCGGGGCGCCACCATCGCCTGCTGCTCGCCGCCCAGCTCGCGAGCGGGGCGAACCCACTGCTGCGCCCGCTGCGGGCCGCCGTCGCCTACAGCACCGAACGCTGGGCGGACGAGGAGGCCGCGCGGGTCACCGACCGGCGGACCACGGCTCGCGCCGTCGGCAAGGCGGCTCTGATCTCCCACCGGGCCGTCTCGCCGACCGTCGCGGCCTTTGCCGTCTCCGGACCCGTCCCGCGCCGGGTCGCCGCGCTGCTGGGGCCCGTTCCGCCCGACCGCGGCTGGCCTCCGGCGCTCACCGCGACCGGCATCGCGGCCCTGTTCGCGGCGGCGGGCACCGCCGTGTCCACGTTGTCCTCGCTCAACGCCGCCTTCGCCCTCTTCCTCGTACTCGAAGCGGCGACCCCGTTGTCATGACACAGTCGTGCCGCTTCGTGCGGCCGGCCGGCCGGGCCATGGCCACTCCGTCAGGAGGAGGCCAGGAGCAGCTGTTCTCTACAGGTATGTAGGGTTCGTCCACCGCAAGTTGCGGTGGACGAGGCAGTGGTGAGCGAGCGGCCGACGGGCCGGGCGCGGAGGGACAGCGTGAGCAAGGAACGCAGGAAGCCGCGCGGCAGGGCGGGGCGCAGGGCCGACGAGAATCCACGGGGGCGGCTCACCAGGCGGGGCAGGATCGTCGTCCGAGGCGGCGCCGCCCTGGCGGTGCTGCTCCTGGCCGCCGGTGGCGCCGGCGCCTGGATCTATCAGAACCTCAACGGGAACATCCATTCCGCCGACATCGACGACAAGCTCGGCGCCGACCGGCCGGCCAACATGAGTCCCGGATCCAAGAACATCCTGGTGGTGGGCTCCGACTCCCGTGCAGGCGACAACGGGAAATACGGCAAGGGCCTGACCACCATGCAGTCGGACACCCTGATGGTCATGCATGTGGCGGCCAACCGGGAATGGGCCACCGTCGTCTCCCTCCCACGGGATTCATGGGTCGGCATACCGGCATGCGACCGGGGCAACGGCACCCGTTCCACACCGCACCACTTCAAGATCAATGAGGCCTTCGCCGTCGGCGGAACCAGCGGCGACGTCGCCGGGGCGGCCGCCTGCACCATCAAAACCGTCGAACAGAACACCGGCCTGCGTATCGATCACTTCATGTCGATCGACTTCCAGGGCTTCAAAGGCATGGTGAACGCCCTGGACGGCATAGAGGTCTGTCCCGAGACGGCGATCCACGACAAGAAGGCGCACCTCGATCTGGAAGCGGGATGCCAGACGGTCAGGGACGAGAAGGCCCTCGGTTATGTCAGGACCCGCTACAGCGTGGGGGACGGCTCCGACCTCGGCAGAATAGGCCGGCAGCAGGAATTCATGGAGGCGCTGGTGGCCAAGGCGCAGAAGAAGCTGACCAGCCCGACCGCTCTGTACGGCTTCCTCAACTCGGCGACCAAGTCACTGACCACGGACAAGGAACTTGCGGGGGTCACGCCGATCGCCGCGCTCGCCTCCGAGCTCAAGGGCATCCCCGGCGACCGGCTGACCTTCCTGACCGTGCCGAACTACGGCCGCGAGGCGGATGTGCCCACCGACAAGGCCAATGTCGTCTGGCAGTACCCCCAGGCAGCGGATCTCTTCGCTTCGTTGGCCAGGGACAAGGAAGTCGACAAGAAGGCGCTGGAGGCCGCAGGCAAGAATCCCGTGTACGCCGCCACGATCCAGGTACGCGTACTCAACGGGACAGGAAAGCCGGGGCAGGCCGCCACGGTCGCGGAAGCCCTGCGTACGGCGGGATACACGGTCATCGGCACGGGCAACGCCCCTCAGGACACGCCCAGGACGGCGGTGACGTTCCCGCAGGGACTCGACCGGCAGGCGAAGGCGTTGGCCTCCCGGCTGCCGGGAACGCGCGCGACCCAGGACGCCGCTGCCGCCCCGGGCGCGGTGACCCTGACGGTCGGCAAGGACTTCGACGGCCTTCGCTGAACCCTCGGCCGGCAGTCGCCACGCCGGTGGTCGGCCTCCATTGAACCGGCGGACGGCTCTCGTTGCGTCGACGCATGGCCTGCGTCGAACCGACGGTCGGCTCACCGCCGCGGCGACGGGCGGTTTCCGCCGAACCTGCGGACGGTGGACGGCGGGCGCACCGGCACGGCGACGCCTTCGGGCCACGCGCAGTCCGGTGACGGGCATCGGTCCCCTCCGGGCCGGCAGCAGAAACCGCCGGCCCCGGAGGAGGGCCGCCCCCGGGAGGGCGAACTCATGTGGCGTCGGAGATCAGTTGCGTGTGCAGGGCTTCCCGGGGCCAGGCCTGCCCCCGGCCGATGAACGGTGGGCTCACCCTTCGTCGTCGCTCTCGCTCTCCTCGTCCTCGAAGGCGTCACCGATTTCGTCGACGACTTCGGCGGCGACCATGCCGCCGACGACTCCGACCGCGACGCCCGCGGCGACGCCCGCGACCACCGCACCGGTGCTGGGGCCGGAGCGCCGGTGCTCATCGCCGTGCTGTGCGCCGTGGTGGAACTCGGAGTGGTGCGCGTCGTGGTGGCCGGTGTGTCCGTACGAGGAGAAGTACGGGTCGCCGGGAGAGCCGCCGTGCGAGCCATGACCGGCCACGATCTGCTTGATCCACGAGTCGACCTCGGCGATCCAGTCCGTGTGGCCCACGGCCTGGTGGGAGACGGCGAAACGGTGGACGGCATCGTGGCCTTCGGAGAACGGGCCGCCGCGCTTGTCGGCCTCGATGACGATCTCGACACCGCCGGCCGACGCGAGGAAGGTCACCTCGATCTCATCGACGGCATGCGCGTGGTGCGCGGGCGGGGAGAGTTCGATCTCCTGGTAGAAGGGCAGCCGCTGGCCGGTCCCGTGGATGTGGCCCAGTTCCAGATCGGCGGACTTGAACCCGAAGCCCAACTGCCCCAACGCTTCGAGGACTGCTTCCTGCACGGGAAGCGGCCCCACGTCGAGAGCGTCGAGGTCGCCCCTGTCCTTGGCTCCGGCCACCTCCACCTCGGTCCGCACTCCGAGGATCACCCCGAGAGGCTGCCCGTGGAGACGGGTGACGGGTGTCTCCCACGGCAGCGTGAGAGAGAACGGGACCGTCTGCTCGGCCCCCTCCGCGAGCCGGAACCCACCGCCGGCCGTGACGCGGTCGAAGACGACTGTGCCGTGTTCCTCCCCGTCATGGCTCTCCGCCTCCACGTGGGCGACCAGGTCGAGGGTGATCATCTCGATGGTCACGTCAGCCTGGCCGCCGCGCAGATGAACGCGTCCGGTCAGCGGGCCGCCGGGCAGGACGGGGCCGGGGTCCAGGACCGTGTCGACCGATGGACCACCGACTCCGATGGCTCCCAGCAGCTTCTTGAACACCATGGTGGCGTCCGCTCCTTCATGTGGGTCTGTACTCAGGTGTGCCGATACGCCGGGCCGCCTCATTCCTGGCCGGCGGGCCCGGCGACGGTGGGGCGGAGCGTTACTCGGCGGCAGCGTCGAGTGCGGCGAGGGTCTGGGCCCAGCGGGCGTACTTCAGGTTGGCCAGATCTGCCACCGTCTTGATCCCGAATGCCTCATGAAGGAGCTCTCCCTGGCGGTCCGACACGCCCTTCAGGGCGGAGACCGGGGCCGAGAGAATCGTGGACAGGTCCTTGTCCGCGTATGCCTTGTCGAGCACCTTGTCCAGGTCGATCGGGACCACTGCTGCCTCCTGTGAGCGCACTGCCCCGCCTGTTCGGCGGAGTGCCGCGGGCGCGGCTGTCAGCAGAACTACCCCGGAAGGTAAAGCAGTTCCCAAGAAGATCGACGAGAGGTGCATTTTCGGCCATGGTGTCATGTCGTGCTGACGGGGAAAACGCAAGGTCAGCCCGATGGGTCGCCCAGGGGTGGTCGGGGGCAGCGCTGCTTTGCCTCCGCTTTACGCGCTCGGTCGAGCCGGCTTCCCGGCGCAGCGGTGAGAGGGGCGCGCTGCCATGTCCGGGAGGGATGTGCTGCCGCGTTCGGGAGGGCCGCTTCCGGTCGTGCGTCGTGCGCGCCCTTCCCGGCCTGCGGGGGTGCGTCGGCCGGGGTAACAGGTGAGCAGCCCGCGGCGGTCGGGGTGGCAGGCTTGCCGTTCGGGACTCTCCTCCCGGGTGCCTGTGGCATCGTCATCGAGCGGCATATCACAAGGCCGCAGGTCCGGTTCGTCATGAACTGGGCCGGTACAGGCGGATTTCCTGCTGGGAGAAGATCGGCCGAAGCGCCGCCGACACGTCAAGAACCCCGAATTCCTTGGGCAGGCTTCAGGGACGACGCGGAGGATGGATCGACCGGCGGTGTGAGGGAGAACATGATCGAGAAGATTCTGCCGTCCCAGGTGACCGTGGCCGAGGCGCTCTCCGATCCGCCCGACGCCTCGCTCTTCCCCGGTGAGGAAGAGCTGATCCGTAATGCAGTGGAGTCCCGGCGCAAGGAGTTCATCACCGCACGGTGGTGCGCCCGGCGCGCGCTCGGTGAGCTCGGGCTCGCACCCGTCCCCATCCTGAAGGGCGAACGCGGGGCGCCGATATGGCCGCGAGGCGTGGTCGGAAGCATGACGCACTGCGCCGGCTACCGGGCCGCCGTGGTCGCCCGCCGGGCGGACGTTCTCACCGTCGGTATAGACGCCGAACCGCATGGCCCCTTGCCTGACGGGGTGCTTGAGACCATCGCCCTCGCGACGGAGCGGCAGCGGGAAAGCGAACTGCGCGAGACCTCCCCCGAGATCCGCTGGGACCGGCTGTTGTTCAGCGCGAAGGAGAGCGTCTACAAGGCGTGGTTCCCACTCACCCACCGCTGGCTCGGCTTCGAGCAGGCCGAGATAGTGCTCCGCAGGGACGGCACCTTCACCGCCGAACTGCTGATCTCCGCCCCGGCGCCGGACCGGGCCGGCGGGTCAACTGCTGCCCCCACGGCCTTCCGTGGCCGCTGGCTGGTCGCGGACGGTCTCGTGGCGACCACGATCGCCGTGGCGAACGAGGCGGGCGCACCCACCGGGTAGCCGAGCGGCCGGCGCCCTCACCACCGCGGTACGGGACGCGGCGGGCGCACACCGGGGTCACGCGGGAGGGACACCGCGAGAACGGTTACCGGTCACCCGAGGCGTCGTCCGGTGAGGTCGGCGGAAGGCGCCGGCCGTGCCTCGCCGGACGCATGGGTGTGCCCGTAATCTCTGACCGCATGAGCCACGATCGCATGAGCCAAGACCGCATGAGCCGACAAGGCATGGGCCAAAACCGCAAGCGCGCACGTGAGTTGGGTATCCCGCTGACGGGGGAGCCGGGACCGTGGAACGCGATCACGGACGTGCCCGGTGTCGAGGTCGGGTACGTCACCCTCGCCGAGGGCGATGACGTGCGCACCGGGGTGACGGCGCTCCTGCCGCGCGGTCGCGACGGCGTGGGCACGCCCTGCGCGGCCGGCTGGCATTCCTTCAACGGCAACGGCGAGATGACCGGGACCGCCTGGATCGAGGAGAGCGGCTCGCTCGCCGTTCCTGTGGTCATCACCAACACGTACGCGGTCGGACCGGTGCACCGGGGCGTGGTCGACTGGGTGCGCGCCAACTGCGGTGGCATGGCGCCGGAGTGGCTGCTGCCGGTGGTCACGGAGACCTGGGACGGCCACCTCAACGACATCCACGGCTCGGCCGTGGAGCCCCGCCACGCGGCGGCCGCGATCGAGGCCGCGGCCTCCGGCCCGGTCGAGGAGGGGTGCGTCGGCGGCGGAACGGGCATGCGCTGCTACGGCTTCAAGGGCGGCTCGGGGACCGCTTCGCGGGTGGTGGAGTACGGCGAGGACCGGTACACCGTCGGCGCCTTCGTGCAGGCCAACTTCGGCGCGCGGAGCGAGCTGGTCGTGGCCGGCGTCCCGGTCGGGCGCGCGCTGTCCGATCCGGTCGAGGCACCCGCGGCCGAACCGGCGCCCGGTGGGGAGCGTCCGGTGCCGCCCGGCGCGGGCTCGGTGATCGTGGTGGTGGCGACCGACGCGCCGTTGCTGCCGGGGCAGTGCAAGGCACTGGCCCGTCGGGTGACGCTGGGCCTCGCCCGTACCGGCACCACCGGCAGTCACTTCTCCGGTGACCTCTTCCTGGCCTTCTCCACGGCCAACCCGTCGGCGCTGACGAGTACGTTTCCCGAGAACGACGGCAGCGCGCCGTACGAGTCGATGCGCTTCGTCCCCTGGGGCCGGATGGATCCCTTCTACGGTGCGGTGGTCGAGTCGGTCGAGGAGGCGGTGCTCAACGTGCTCACCGGCGCTCGATCGATGACCGGCCGGGACGGTCATCACGTCCCCGCGCTTCCGCTGGACCAGGTGACGGAGCTTCTGGCCGCGCGGGGACGATGACGTGGTTCCGAAGCCGTGGCCGAAGGCGCGTTCCGAGAGGCGTGCCGAGACACTTCCGGGCGCGTGATCGGGTGAGTTCAAGGGTGCGTGAGGAGGTTCCCGCAGGGGGAGACGGGCGCACGGCGCGGTGGTCACTGGTCTCGTACAGGTTCGTCGGCCATACTGCCCGCCGTGGAGCAGCGCATAGATCCCAACACTCAGCCCGGGTACGCCGCAGGGACAGACCCGGCGTACATCCCTGGTCTCACGGCCCCCGTCACTGCCGGAAAGCCTGGCACGAGCGAACCGGAGACGAGCCAGGAGCACACGGACGAGGAGCAGACAGACCAGGAACGGACAGGGGAGCGGACCTCCGGTGCCGTCGCCCCCGACGACGCCGTCGTCAAGACCGTGTCCGAGGACGCGGCAGCCGACGGGGAGGCCGCGGCCGAAGCGCCGGCCGACGACAAGGAGGCGGAGGAGGGCCCCGCATTCGAGGTGAGCGACCGTCGGGGATCGATCAGCGCGGACCGTGGTGGCGTCACGTTCCGGCTGGACGACCAGGAGGCCGAGTTCGGCTGGGACGAGATCGGTGCGGTCGAGGTGAAGACACCCCGGTTCGGCCGGCGGTTCACCGTCACGGTCCACATGTCGTCCCGTCGATGGTTCAACGCCGAGGTCGAAGCACCCGCCAGGAGCGACCTCAAGCGGTGGGAGGAGGAACTCGACGCGGTCCTGGACGTCTACTTCGAGGGTTCCTGACCGGGTCGGCACCGTTGGTGCGGGGGCAGGGGGCCGGGATGTCCGCCGGCCCCCGCACGTCCGTGTCTCCCGCCTGACGCCCCGTCCGCTGTCCGCCCCGCGGCGGCATGCGCATCAGGCTCGGCGCGGGCGGCCGCCGCGCAGTGCGTCGAGTACGTGGGGCCAGGCTTCCGTCCCGAGCGTCGCGTCCGCCGCGGGTGAACCTCCGTACAGGAACGACGCGGAGACGGGAGCCGGACGCTCGCCCGGAAACCGTGGGCGGTGGCCCGCATCGGGGCTGCTGATCACCCGTACCGGCAGGCCGGCCGTCCGGCGGCGGGCGGCCAGTTCCTCGGCGCAGGGCAGCGAGGGCCACATCGCATCGTCGCCGCCTGCGACAAGGACGAGGTCCGCGGCGGACTTCTCCACCGCGATCGTCGCCGCGTCGACGCGGTCGGCGAACGTCTGCCGGCTGCGTTCGTACCAGCCTCGGACGGCCACCGGAACGCCCCTCGGCCGCGCGGGCGTCGGCGCCCAGGAGTCGTCGAGCGGGACGAACGGCAGCGGCTCGCCGCGCCAGGTCCAGGAAGACCGTTGCGGGCGGGTCCGGCCGTCCCGGCCGGGACCGACGTTCGCCCAGGTCATCGAAGTGGGAGAGAGGGCCACCACGGCGTCGATGCCGGGCAGCAGCACGGACAGGTGCAGGGCGGCTTCGGCTCCCTTGGACACGCCGAGGACACCGATCCGCCGGGCGCCACCCGCGCGGAGCAGCTCGATGGCGGGCGCGAAGGTCTCCAGCGGGACTTCACAGATGCCGGGCGGCTGCCCGAGCCCGCCGAACCAACGGATCGACAGGGCCGCCATGCCCTCCCGGGCCAGGATGCGGCACCGCTCGTCCTCGATGCGCCCGCTGGACCCGGCGAGGACGAGCACCCCGACTCCGCCGTCCCGGACCGGGCCGTGCGCGGGCATGGCGAGAAACCCCTCGCGAACGCCCGGATGAGGGGCTCCGTGAGGGGTTTCGCGGGCACTCTCGCGAGCGCTCCCGCCCGGATCGCTGAACGCCCGCTCGACGATGTCCATCGGTCGGTCAGGCGTCCGCGAGCACCACCGAGCGGGTCAGGTGGCGCGGGTTGTCCGGGTCCAGGCCGCGGGCGGCGGCGCGGGCGATCGCCAGACGCTGGACGCGCACCAGCTCGGCCAGCGGGTCCAGGTCGCTCTCCACCCAGCGCGCACCGGTCGCGAGCACCTGCTCGGCGAGGCCCTCAGGGGCGGGGCCGAACATCCAGGTCGCGGTGTTGGTGGTGGCGATGCTGATGGGGCCGTGGCGGTACTCCATCGCGGGGTACGCCTCCGTCCAGGACAGCGACGCCTCCTTCATCTTGAGCGCGGCCTCGTTGGCGAGCCCCGCCGTCCAGCCACGACCGAGGAAGGTGAACTGGGTGCAGTCCAGCAGGCCTTCGGGCAGCGGCTCGGCCAGCGCGGTCTCCGCGTCGCGGACCACGGCGTCGGTGTGCAGACCGAGGTGGGCGCGGAGCAGGGTGAGCAGGGTGGTGGCGAACCGGGTCTGCACGACGGACTGCTCGTCGGCGAAATCGAGCACGACGACATCGTCGGCGGACGTCATGACCGGAGTGTTCGGATCGGCGGTGATGGCAACGGTGCGGGTCTCACCACGGAGCCGGTCGAGCAGTTCCAGCACCTCGGTCGTGGTGCCCGAGCGGGTGAGGGCGACGACGCGGTCGTAGCCGCGTCCGAAGGGGAACTCCGAGGCGGCGAAGGCATCGGACTCACCCTGACCGGACGCCTCGCGGAGCGCGGCGTAGGCCTGGGCCATGTAGAACGAGGTGCCGCAGCCGACGACCGCGATGCGCTCACCGGTGGCGGGCAGCGCGGCCGCCTGGGTCAGGGCCAGCTCGGCGGCGCGGCGCCAGCACTCCGGCTGACTGGCCGTCTCGATCTCGACAAATGACACTTTTGCACTCCGTATCCATAGTGGGATGCTCGTTTACGCACGGTATACGGGACGTACGAGCATTATCAAGCATTTTCCTTGCAGGCGGCTTGACTGGGCGGAGCCTTGTGCGACGCTTGCGCGTGTCCGGTGACCGTACCCAAGGGGATGGGTGCCTGAAGCCCGGGTTCGTAAGGAGAGTTCTCTTGTCCAGGGATGCCCGGTGGAACGCGCTGCTGGAACTTGTCGGTAAGAACGGCCGGGTCGAGGTCGAGGACGCCGCCGTCACGCTGGATGTCTCGGCCGCGACCATCCGACGCGACCTGGACCAGCTCGCCGAGCAGCAGCTGCTCACGCGTACCCGCGGCGGCGCGGTCGCGCACGGTGTCAGTTACGAACTGGCCCTGCGCTACAAGACCGGCCGCCACGCCCCGGAGAAGCAGGCCATCGGCCGCGCCGTGTCCGAGCTGGTGGCGGTGGGCGAGGTGGTGGGGCTGACCGGGGGTACGACACTGACCGAGGTGGCCCGCTCGCTGGCGGTGCGCTCCGACGTCGTCGGCGACAGCGCGGCGGGGATGGGCGGTCAGCCGACCCTGACCGTTGTCACCAATGCCCTCAACATCGCCAACGAGCTGGTGATCCGGCCGCAGATCAAGATCGTGGTGACCGGCGGAGTGGCCAGGCCGCAGTCGTACGAGCTGACGGGTCCGCTGGCCAGTGGGGTGCTGGGCGAGATCACGCTGGACGTCGCCGTGCTGGGCGTCAACGCGATCGACACCGAGCGCGGCGCCTACGTCCACCACGAGGGTGAGGCCAGCATCAACCGGCTGCTCGCCGAGCAGGCGCAACGAGTGGTCGTGGCGGCCGACTCCTCGAAGATCGGCAAGCGGGCCTTCGCCAGGGTCTGCGATCTCGGGCAGGTCGACTTCCTGGTCACCGACAAGGGGATCACGCCCGAGGCGACCGCCCGCTTCACGGAGGCCGGCGTCACCGTCATCGCCGTCTGAAGCGCTCGTCCGAACGGCGGGCCGTCACTGATGAGGTGGCGGCCCGCCGTTTTCGTGTGTGTGGCCGAAGTCGGGCGGAGGCGGCGGGAGGAGCATGCCTGCGCCGACCGCGTCTGCTTGAGAATGTCGGCAGGAGTGATCTTCGGTGCATGATCGAGCACTCAGAATCACCGTCTGACGGGAACCGGCCGTGCGGCCCAGGGCTCCTGATGGGCCGTTCGCTGCCACTTCTGTGCTGCTTCTGTGCCCTATATCGGGTCTTGTGCGGCCGCTCGGCGCGCGTCCCAGGCTCGCTGGGAAACTTTTTCTATGCCAATAGATGTTCGTTACCTCTGTGAAATGAACAAGTCTTGCCATTCAGGTGCAGCGTCGTGAACTATGTGCCTGTTGCCGCGAAGGAGCGCAGGCCACACCCACGACGGTGCGGGCCGCCTCCGTGGATGCGCGGGACGCTCCCTTGCTCCATCAGCCCTGGAGGTGCCTGTGACGATGGCAGATACGCCGGTCTCGGCCGTGCGGTCGCCTGTGCCGCAGCCCCATGACCGCGACGATGCGGATCGACCCGCCGGGAAGAAGCGCAAAGACATACGCATACGGCAGCCGCTCCGGCACCGTCTCAAGCGGGACAGAGCGCTGCTGCTCTTCTGCCTGCCGGGGGTGCTGTATTTCGCGCTCTTCTTCTACCTGCCGCTCGCGGGCAACGTCATCGCCTTCCAGGACTACCAGCCGTTCCTGGGCTTCAAACAGAGCCCGTTCGTCGGGCTCGCGAACTTCACCGCGCTGCTCGCCGAACCGGACTTCTGGAGCGCGGTCTCCAACACCCTGCAGATCACCGCGATCCAGCTGCTGCTCTACTTCCCCGCGCCGATCGCGCTGGCACTGCTGCTCAACTCGCTCATCAGCGAGAAGATCAAGCGGTTCATCCAGACCGTCGTGTACCTCCCGCACTTCCTGTCCTGGGTCGTCGTGGTCGCGATGTTCAAGCAGGTGCTCGGCGGCGCGGGTTCGGTCACCACGCTCCTGATGGAGCACGGGGTCACCATCGGCAACGTGATGACGGACCCGGGCACCTTCAAGCTGCTGATCACCGCCCAGGCCATCTGGAAGGACTGCGGCTGGGGGACGATCATCTTCCTGGCGTCCATCGCCTCGATCGACATGGGGCAGTACGAGTCCGCCGCCATGGACGGGGCCGGCTGGCTGCGCAGGATCTGGCACATCACCCTGCCGGGCATCCGGCCGGTGATCCTCATGCTGCTGATCCTCCGCCTCGGCGACATCCTCTCGGTCGGCTTCGAGCAGATCATCCTGCAGCGCGACGCCGTCGGTCCGGACGCCTCCGAAGTCATGGACACCTACGTCTACTTCCACGGCGTCATCGACGGCGACTGGGGGATGAGTACGGCCGCGGGTCTCATGAAGGGCGTCATCGGATTCGCCCTCATCCTCGCCGCCAACAAGCTGGCCCACCGCTTCGGTGAGCAGGGAGTGTACCGATGAGTCAGCAGACCCTTGCGTCACGGCTGCGAACCGCCCGCTTCGGCCCCCGTGGCGGCGAGCGCCGCCGAGCCTCCTCCGGCCGCCCGCCGTGGATGGAGCGGCCCCACTGGTACGGGCAGGGCGCCAAGGCGGCCGCACTGGTCGTCCTGACCGTGATCGTGCTCTATCCGTTCGTCCTCGCCATCGGCACCAGCCTCGCGGGACGCGAGGAGCTCAATGCCAACGGCGGCTACGTCCTGCTGCCCGAGCACCCGACGCTGGAGGCCTACCGGGTCATCCTCTCCGGCGGAGTGGTCACCCAGGCCGCCCTGGTCTCCATCTGCATCACGCTGATCGGCACCGCGCTGAGCCTGGCATGCACGGTGATGATCGCGTACGGAACCTCACGACCCGGCACCGTCCTCGGCAAGCCGATCCTGCTGCTGGTGCTGGGCACGTTCCTCTTCGCGCCGGGCATCATTCCCACGTACCTGGCCGTCCAGCAGTTCAAGATGCTCGACACCTACGCGGCGCTGATCCTTCCCGTACTGCTCAACGCGTTCAACATCGTGGTCGTGCGCTCGTTCTTCCAGAGCATCCCCGAGGAGCTGTACGACGCCGCGCGGATCGACGGCGCGGGTGAGGTGACCGTGCTCCTGCGGATCGTCCTTCCGCTCTCCAAGGCGGTCCTCGCCGTGGTCGGCCTCTTCTATGCCGTCGGCTACTGGAACAGCTTCTTCAACGCGGTCCTCTACCTCAACGACTCCAGCAAGTTCCCCATCCAGGTGATCCTGCGCAGTTACGTCCTCAACGGCCAGAGCATCAACGCACAGGCCATGGGCGTCCACGCGGTGCCGCCCGCGACCTCCTTGCAGATGGCCGTACTGATCATCGCCATCGTGCCCATCTTCTGCGTGTACCCCTTCCTGCAGAAGTTCTTCGTCAAGGGCGTCCTCACCGGGGCGATCAAGGGCTGATCCGCCCACCCGGACATCGCCCCACGCACTTCACACACTTCAAGGAGCACCCGCATGTCCACCAACTTGTCCAGGCGCGGTTTCATGGGCGCGGCGGGGATCGCCGGCCTGACCGTGGCCGGTCTGACGTCCCTGACCGCGTGCGGCAGCGGCGCCACCGTCAGCAAGGGCGGAGCCAAGGCGTCCGCCAAGCTGAAGCTCCCGACGTACGTCGCCGCGCAGACCGCTCCGGCCGACCTCGCGGGCAACGCGGCCGGGCTGGACGCCACGTATCTGCGCTACCCGAAGAAGCTCACCAGGTCCGTGGCCAAGGCGCCCGGCGACGGCAGCCGCATCACGGCCCTCACCGAGACGTTCACCACGCCCGCGCCGCCGCAGGCCAAGAACGCCTACTGGCAGGAGCTGAACAAGCGTCTCGGGTCGCGGTTCGACATGACGATCGTCGTCGACCAGGGCGTCGACGCCTACCTCACCAAGTTCAACGCCATGATGGCCAGCGGCGACATCCCCGACCTGGTCTGGTTCCCCCCGAACCAGGGCATCCAGCGGGTGCCCGAACTGCTCGACGCCAAGTTCCACGACCTCACGCCGTATCTGTCCGGCGACGCGGTCAAGGCCTACCCCAACCTGGCGAACCTGCCGACCACCGCCTGGAAGACCGCCGTGATCAACGGCAAGATCCGCGGCGTCACCGTCGCCTACGGCTCCATGGGCCAGGTCTACGTCGTCAACGAGGACTTCTGGAAGCCGGTCGGCGGAGCCGAGTTCACCAGCGCCGAGGACTTTCTGGCCAAGGGCAAGGAGCTTCTCGACGCGAAGCGCAACAAGTACGTCCTGGAGCCGGCGTACGTGAACCATGTCGGCATGTTCGGCCAGTGGTTCGGCGCCCCCGCGAGCTGGCGGCTGGAGGGCGGCAAGCTCACCCACATGTACGAGACCGAGGAGTACCAGGAGGCCCTGGCGTTCGGCGTCAAGGTGGCCAAGGCCGGTCTCTTCTGGCCCGATCCCAATCTCTCCACCACCATGGAGAAGATGGCGCAGGGCTCGCTGGGCGCCTACGTGCAGTCCTTCCCCAGCTTCCTCGTGGACGTCAAGACGTACGATTTCCCGTTCGGTGTCATCGTGCCCTTCGCCGCCAAGCCCGGTGCGAACCCGCGGTACAGCATGGGATACGGCTCCGTCGGCTACACCGCCATCAGCAAGAAGGCCGACGACAAGCGGGTCAAGATGCTGCTGGGCGTGCTCGACTACCTGGCCGCGCCCTTCGGCACCGAGGAGCGGCTCTTCCTCGACAACGGCATCGAGGGCAAGCACTTCACCCGTACGTCCGCCGGTGACGTCGAGCTCACCGACAAGGGCAACGCCGAGGCGGTCACCACCGCCATGCCGCTCGCCTTCCTGGCCGCCGGCCCCGAGTACATCTACCTGCCCGGCAAGGCGGAGCTGGCCGGCCGGATCCACGGCTGGCAGCAGGAGCTCCTCAAGATCAACCAGTCCAGCCCGGTCAGCGGCCACTTCTCCGACACGTACACCAGCAAGGGCGCCTCGCTCACCACGGCGATGAGCGACGTCCAGAAGGACATCATCGCGGGCCGCAAGCCGATCTCCGCCTACAAGGAGGAGCTGCGCAAGTGGCGCTCCGGTGGCGGTGACAAGATGCGCGCCGAGTACGAGGCCTCGCTCGCCGGCAAGTAGTCGCGGTCGCATCACCGCGGACGGGGCCGCACCCACCTGTGCGGACCCGTCCGCTCCATCACCGCGCACACGCCCGTACCACCAGCACAGACAGAAGGGACCACCGTGTCAGACCTGCGACTCGGCGTCATCGGGCTCGGCCTGCGCCGTTCCATCGCGATGTCCGCCCACCACCCCTCGGAGGGATCGGCGATCACCGCCGTCTGCGACCTCGACCCCGAGGTGCGCCGACGTGAGGCCGAGCGCTTCGGCACCGATGTCGCGGTCGAGGACTACAAGGAGCTCCTCGACCGGGACGACCTCGACGCGGTCATCGTCGCCACCCCGGACGACACCCACGAGACCATCGCCATCGACGCGCTCCGGGCCGGCAAGGCGGTCTTCGTCGAGAAGCCGCTCGGTATCACCGTCGAGAGCTGCGACAACGTCCTGCGCGCCGCGTACGAGACCGGAACCCGGTTGTACGTCGGGCACAACATGCGCCACATGGGCGTCGTGCGGCTGATGCGCGACATCATCGCCCGCGGCGACATCGGTGAGCCCAAGGCCGTGTGGGTGCGGCACTTCGTCGGCTACGGCGGTGACTACTACTTCAAGGACTGGCACGCCGACCGGACCCGCACCACCGGCCTGCTGCTCCAGAAGGCCGCCCACGACATCGACGTCCTGCACTGGCTGGCCGGCGGCTACACCCGCCGCGTCAACGCGCTCGGCGACCTCCTGGTGTACGGCGACCTGCCGCGCCGCGAGCCCGACACCCCGCGCCCGGCGAACTGGTTGCGCGAGTTCGACTGGCCGCCGACGGCCCGTAAGGATCTGCACCACATCGTGGACGTCGAGGACGTCTCGGTGATGAACATGCAGCTCGACAACGGCGTCGTGGCCGCCTACCAGCAGTGCCACTTCACCCCGGACTACTGGCGGAACTACACCGTCATCGGCACCGAGGGCCGACTGGAGAACTTCGGTGACGGCCCCGGTGACGAGGTCAAGGTCTGGAACACCGGGCCCAGCGGATACCGCGGCGACGCCGACATCACCTACCGGGTGCCGGACGCCGGCGGTTCGCACGGCGGCGGGGACACCCGGATCATGGAGGAGTTCTGCCGGTTCGTGCGTGAGGGGGGCGTCACCGACACCTCGCCGGTCGCCGCCCGGATGAGCGTCGCCGCCGGTGTGCTCGCGACGCGTTCCCTGCGTGAGGGCGGTGCGCCGTACGACGTGCCGGCCCTCGACCCGGAGCTGATCGCCTACTTCGAACGCGGCCAGGTCCGCTGACAGGAGCGGCTGGAGACGTTTCGGGACCTCCGGTGACAGCGCTGTCGGGCGCCACCGCCGGAGGTCCTGGTGCGATTGTTTTCGGCCATGCTCGGTGGGTAATCGGCGTATTCTCGTTTGGCGGGGCCCCGGAAGGAGACCAGGGCGGTGCGTGGTGGCCCTGGGTGAATTGGGGGCGTTCGTCCGGAAGGCGCCCTGCGCGGGTGCGGGGTGCTGGTCTCACAGGGTCACCGAGCCGTCGGTGCCGAGTGGCGCGAGCAGCGATTTCACGCCAATGGGACCTTATGGTGGCCGAGTTCGAACGCATGGCCGGATCGTGGTCGGCATAATCGCGTCCATGTCGATCACCGGTGGAGACGTCGTTGACCTGGGGCGGGGCCTGTACGCATGGCTCCCGCCGAAACGGGGCTGGGGGCTGGCGAACTGCGGTCTGCTCGTCTCGCCCCGTGGCGCCCTCTGGGTCGACACCCCTTACGACACCATGCTGGCCGCCCAGTTCCTGGCCGAATCCGTGAAGCGGCTGCCCGACGGTGTCTCCATCGACCGGGTGATCGTCACGCACGCCAACGGTGACCACTTCTGGGGGGCGGGCGTGCTCCCCGACGCGGAGATCATCGCGACCCGCGAGGCCCGGGAACACATCCACTACGAGCCCACCCCGCAGCAGCAGCACGCACTCGTCGCCGACGGGGACCGGGCCACCGCGCTCGGGGCCTACCTCGGACGTCACTTCGGCCCCTTCGACTGGTCGCGGACCGAGCCGGTGCAGCCGACCACCTACTTCACCGGGGAGCTCGAACTGACCCTGGGGGAGTTCCCGGTCCAGCTCTCCGCCCTGCCGTCCGCGCACACCACCGGCGATTTGATGGTCCATCTGCCCGCGCAGCGCGCCGTGTTCAGCGGGGACATCATCTTCTCCTCCACACCGGACCGGCCCGGCGACCACCCCGTGCACTGGGCGGGACCGCTGAGCAATGTCATCGCGGCCTGCGAGCGGATCCTGGCCACCGGCGCCGAGATCATCGTGCCGGGACACGGACCCGTCCTCGACCCGGCCGGGGTGCGCGATCACATCGTGTACCTGGAGTACGTGCGCGAGCGCGCCCACGCCTTCCACGCGGCCGGGGTCCCCGCGCTCGAGGCGGCCCGCCGGGTCATCGGGGAGGGACGCCACCCGGAGCTCGGGCTCCCCGAACGGCTGGTGGTGACCATCGGCAGCGAGTACCGGCAGCTCGACGACACCGAACTGCCCGGAGTGCTCCAGGTGATGACCGATGTCGCCGTGCTCGCCCAGGAAATGGAACAGTCCCGTGAGCCGGCCGGTCCGGCGCAGCAGTAGGCGGAGCTTCCGCCGCCGCTTGGGCTGGAAGACCGACCCGACGACAGAAACGCGGTGACGGCATGGGATGGATCGTGGCGGTGATCGCCGTCGCTGCGGCCGTGGCGGCAGCGGTCCGCGCGCAGAACGCGGTGCGCTCGGAGCACTTGGCCGTGGCCCGCGCCGAGCTGGCCGAACGGCAGTCGAAGTCCGCCGAGGCACGTACTGCTGCCCTCATCGAGGAGATCCGGCAGCTGGCCCACAAGCGAATACCGGCCGCCGCGCTCGCCCTCTCCCACCCCTCCGCCCCGGTCCCGGGACTGCGGGAGGCGGCCGGGGTCGACGGCGATTCCGCCCGGCTGCTCACCGAGGCCGTTCAGGCGGCCCGCGCGGCGGTCGTCGAGGAGCGCGGCCGCGTCGACGCGGCCGCCCGCGCCGCGATGCGCGGCACCTCCGCCAAGATCCAGTCCCTGCTCAACCAGTCCCAGCAACTGCTGCACGAGCTCCAGCACGAATACGACGACCCGCGGATCCTGCGGCTGGACTTCCGTAACGAACTGGCGCTGCGGCGCACCCAGTCCACCGCCGTGCTCTGCGACGCCTGGCCGGGCCTCGCCCGCCAGAACTCGCCGCTGGTGGAGGTCGTGCTCGGCGCCCAGTCCCGGGTCGCGGGCTACGAGCGGATCAAGGTCGCCAATCACCTGCGCGACGAACGGCTCGCGCTCGTCGCCCGCGCCGCGGAGCCCCTCGCGATCGCGCTCGCCGAACTGCTGGCCAACGCCACCGCGTACTCGCACCCCGACACCGATGTTCAGGTGACCGTCCAGCAGAGCGGCGGCCGTGGCGCGTTCCTGGTCGTCGACGACGCGGGCATCGGCATGGACGACGACGCGCTCGACCGGGCCCGCGCCCTGCTGGCCGGTCCGTCCGAAGTGCTCCTGACCGAGCTCGGCGACCCACCGCAGACCGGTTTCGCCGTCGTCGGCCGACTCGTCGTGCAGTACGGCTTCCACTGCCACATCGAGGCGTCACCGTTCGGCGGGATGCGTACGATCCTGCGCGTCCCCGCCCATCTGCTGACCGTGCTGGAGGACGACCACGGCCTCTCCGCCCTCGCCCCGAAGCCGGTGCAGACCCAGGCCTCCCGGCCCGCCCCGGCCCCCGCCGCGCCGGACCCCGACCCATCACCGCACCCCGTCGAACTGCCCAGCCGACGCCGACGGTCACCCCGGCCGACCCCGGCCGGGTCCGCGCCCGCCGCCGACACCGGGGGCCGGGAAAAGGTGTCCCGTACACCCGAACAGGCCGAGGCTTCCTGGGCGGCACTCCAACAGGGCACCCTCAACGGCAGGAGCGTCGCCGGCCGGCCAACCGCACCGGCAACGGACGACCACCATCCGGACGACCACGACGACCAAGGAGACGACGAGACGTGAGCGCCCCCACCCCCACCACCGGTGACCTTGCCTGGGTGCTGACCCCCCTGCTGGAGCTGCCCGGGGTCCAGCACGCGGTGGTCGCCACCGGCGACGGCCTCGTCGAGGGCGCGTCGCCCGGCCTGGACCGGGCGTCCGGCGAACGGGTCGCCGCCATGACCGCCACGCTGCACGCCGCGGCCCGCGCGTTCACCACGGCCTTCACGGGCGTCGAGGCGCCGCGCCCGGCCCAGACGGTCGTCGAGTCCGACCAGGGCTTCGCCATCGTCGTACCGGCCGGGAACAACACCACCCTCGCCCTGTTCGCGGAACCCGGAGCGAAGCTCGGCGACATCGCCTACCAGATGCAGGTGCAGGTCACCGCCCTGACCCGGGCCATGAACGCACCCGCCCGCCAACCGGACACCACCGCCCGGCCATGACCCCCGGCCCCGGACGCCGTCTGATCCCCGCCTATCTCGTCACCGGCGGCCGGACCCGGCCCGCCGGTCCCGCCCTCGACCGGCTCGCCGTACTCGTGCGCACCGGCACGAACCTGCCCCCGGACACCGGCTCGGAGCAGCGCGGGCTGTGCGAGCTGCTCGAACCGGGCGCGCTCACCGTCGTCGAATGCGCGGCCCACCTGGACCTGCCGGTCAGCGCCACCGTCTTCCTGGCCACGGACCTCGCGGCCGCCGGACATCTGCACATCCGACCGCCCATCCCCAGCGCCGGGGAGATCGACCGGTCGCTCGTCGAGAGGCTGCTCGTTGGACTCCGCTCCCTCCACTGACCGCACCGGCATCGGCTATCTGCCACCTGCCGCCCGGACCCTGATGAAGCTCGTCGTCACGGGTCCCTTCGGCGTGGGCAAGACCACCCTGATCCGCACCTTGTCGGAGATCGCCACGCTCCACACCGAAGAGGCGATGACCCAGTCCAGCACCCGGTTCGACGACACCGCGGGGCTGCCGGACAAGACCACGACCACCGTCGCCATCGACTTCGGCCGGCTCACCGTCCTGGACGACCTGGTGCTCTACATGTTCGGCACCCCGGGCCAGCAGCGGTTCCTCCCGCTCTGGGAGGACATCGCGCGCGGCGCGCTCGGCGCCCTCGTCCTGGTCGACACCCGCAGGCTCGCCGACTCCTTCGCGGTCATGGACATGGTCGAGGAGCAAGGACTGCCGTACGCCGTCGCCGTCAACCGCTTCCCCGACGCCCCCGCCCACACCGACGAGGTCCTGCGCAAACATCTCGACCTCGCCCCCGAGACCCCGCTCGTGCAGTGCGACGCCCGCGAACGCAGCGGCAGCATCGACGCGTTGATCGCGCTGGCCGAGCACGTGCTGACCCGATTGCCCCGGCCAGAGGACGCGTCATGAGATCGCCCGTACAGCCGCCGCAGCCCCTCGCGCTGTACGGCCCGGACTTCGCCGCCGACCCGCAGAGCCACTACCGGCGCCTGCGCGCGCACGGCCCTCTCGCCCCCGTCCGGCTCGCCCCCGGCATCGACGCCCTGCTGGTCACCGACTACCAGGCGGCCGTCGACCTGCTGCGCGACACCCACACCTTCACCAAGGACCCGCGCGCCTGGCAGGCCACCGTCCCCGAGGACTCGCCGGTCCTGCCCATGCTCGGCTACCGTCCCACCGCGCTCTTCAGCGACGGCGACGTGCACGCCCGCTACCGCGACGCCATCAACGACAGCCTCGCCCTGATCGAGCCGCACATCCTGCGGGCAGAGGTCGCCCGGGTCGCCCGGCGACTCATCCGCGCATTCGCCGCCACCGGAAGCGGCGACCTGATCGCCCAGTACGCCCGGCGGCTTCCGTTGCACGTCTTCGTCACCTGGTTCGGCGTACCGCCCGGCGACGGCGAACGGATCGTCAACGGCATCGGCGGCATGTTCAACTCCGCCGAGGACGCCGCCACGGCGTACGCCGATCTCGTCGAGGTCGTCACCGACCTCGTCGCCGACCGGCGCGCCCGTCCGCGCCGCGATCTCACCTCGTACCTCCTCGCGCACCCGGCCGATCTGGACAATGACGAGACTGTGCGTCAGATCACTCTGATCATGAGCGCGGGCCACGACCCGACGACCAATCTGATCGGCAACGCGCTGCTGCACATGCTCACCGACACGCGTGACACCGGCTCGCTGCACGGCGGCGCGATGACGGCGTACGAGGCGATCGACGAGGTCCTCTGGCAGGACCCGCCGCTGGCCAATCTGGCGGCCCACTACCCTCGCCGCGACACGGAGTTCCACGGCGTCCGTCTGCGTGCCGGCCAGTTGCTCCTGGTCTCCTACGCCGCCGCCAACAGCCAGTCCCCGCCCGGTCTTTCGGACCCCGGGGTCGGCTCCGGTACCAGCGCTCATCTGGCCTGGTCGGCCGGGCCGCACCGGTGCCCCGCCAAGCAGCCGGCACTGCTCATCGCCATGACCGCGATCGAACAGCTCACCAGTCAGCTGTGCGACGTGGAACTGGATGTTCCGGTCAGTGGACTGACGTGGCGGCCGGGACCGTTCCACCGTGCACTGGTGCGGCTTCCGGTACGTTTCACCCCCGTCGACATGACGGCGGAAACGGACCGGCGCGAAGCCTCGGACGGCGCGTCGGACGGGTCTTCGGCGGTGTCGATCAGCCCATGAACCGTGTCGGTGGTACGCCGAACGGGTGAGGGACGAGAGAATTGCCCGATGAACAGCGAGCGCAGCCGGCGCAACGCCGACCGAAGCACAGACGGGGTGGTCCGGTGAGCAGGTACGACAGGTACGACGTCACGGACGAGCAGTGGGAGGGGCTTGCCCAGGTCGTACCTCTGCGCAGCCGCAACGAGTGGCCGTCCAGGGTCGATCACCGTACGGTCCCCGATGAAGGAGCGGAAGCCGAACAGCGGCGCCTCGTCGTGCTGCGGGTCCAGGTCTTCGCGGACGCACGGGAGGTGGCGGAGTATCTGGTCGCACAGGTCCCGGTGCTGCTCGATCTGACGGGCGCGGAGACGGATGTGGCCAAGCGCATCCTGGACTTCACCAGCGGGGTCGTCTTCGGACTCGGCAGCGGGATGCACCGGGTCGACCGGAACGTCTTCCTGCTGTCACCGGTCGGCATGGAGGTCGAGGGGGTCACGGCGGCGGGCGTACCCGGCCCGTAGGCGGGTCCTCGGGCCGGTGGCGACCGTCGGGTCGGGACGGACGAGGGCCGGGAGGGGCATGACGACCCTGGACGCCCCCGACCGTGGGGATGCGGTTCGCGCGGGCTTGCCGCATGGGCTTAGCCCGATCGTAGGAAGGTCGTCAAGGCGGAACGGTTCTCCGGTCCACGGCCTGCTTACGGTCCGCCCATGAGTGCACTCCGCCCGGGGACCACCCCGTCGCCCCCCACCGGCACGACCGGTCCTGGTCCCGCTCCCGCGATGGTGGGCAGCACCCTCACGCCCGGCGCCGCCTCACCGATTTCCGGTACGCAGGTCGGCCCGCGGGCCGCTTCGCGTTCCGGCGGACCTGTCCGTTCCGCCGGGCCCGTCGTCACGGAACTGCGATTGTCCGCCTACGCCTCGCACCGGGGTGCCGCCTTCCCCATCGGCCCGGTCACACTCTTCGCCGGGCCCGGCGGCAGCGGCAAGTCGAATGTGTTGCGGGCGTACGAGGCTCTGGCCCGGCTGGGCGCCGGGGACGCGCTCGACGAGGTGTTCCCCGACCCTGCGGGGTGTGTGCCGGAAGGCGCCACGGCCGATGCGCAGGGCCGTCGCGGATTCCGGATCGGCTGCACGGCGGACGGTCCGGCGGGCCCGGTGCGGCTCGATGTCGCCGTCCAGGCGGAGCCCACGCTCCGAATCGTCGGAGAACGTCTCACCGGCGGCGGCGAGACCCTGCTGTCGACCGCCCTGCGCGATCCGGGGCGCTCGATGGTCCAGGCGGCCTGGTACACCGCGGGGGCGGTCCCGGTGACACGCGCCCCGCTGCCGGACGACCGCCTCGGAACGTCCCTGCTCCCGCTGCGGGTGGCGGGCAGGACCGAGGGGCAATTACAGGTCCTGGCCGCCGCTGAACAGATGGTCGTGGCCCTGCGGTCGGTCTTCGCCTGTGAACCGCAGCCGCCGCGGATGCGGGCCCCGGTCCCTGCGGGCGACGGCCGGCTGCGTCGGAGCTGCGACAACCTCGCGGCGGTGCTGGAGCGTACGTACACGCAGTGCGGCCAACGCCATGCCCGGCTGGTCGCGGCCGCTCAGGCCGGATGTGCGCGGCCGGTCACCGCACTGGGCGTCGAGCGGCTCGCCGACGGATTGCTGCGCGCGACGGTGGGGCGCGGCGACGGAGGCGTCACACCGGTCGGCCGGCTCGGCGACAGCGAGTTGAGATATCTCGCACTGGCCCTGGTGCTGCTCAACGGCCCCGAGGTGCTGGCGGTGGATGCGGCGGGCGAGGTGCCGGCGGCCATGCAGACCCTCACCGTGCTGGCCGACGGGCTCGATCGTGACCTGGACGGACGGCAGTTGCGCGAACTGCTGGCTCTGGCGGTACCGGTCGGGGCGGCCGGGCACCTCAGGCTGGTGGGGACGATCACGGAACCGGGTGCGGTACGGGCCCGGGAGACGCCCGGGGTGACGGTGGTAGACCTGGAACCGTGACAGAACTTGATGTACGGGCCCTGCAGCAGCGGCTCGCCGCGTTCGCGGCCGCACGGGACTGGGGGCAGTACCACACCCCGAAGAACCTTGCGGCGGCACTGAGCGTCGAGGCGTCCGAACTGGTCGAAATCTTCCAGTGGTTGACGCCCGAGCAGTCGGCAAGGGTGATGGAGAGGCCCGAGACGGCGCACCGGGTGGCGGACGAGGTCGCGGATGTCCTCGCGTATCTGCTGCAGTTCTGCGAGGTGTTGGGGATCGACGTGCTGGCGGCGCTGTCGGAGAAGATCGACCGGAATGAGGCCAGATTCCCGGTTTCGGAGCGCTCGGAGCCTCGTGAATCCGAGGATCGTCACTCTTCGGAGTGATCAACTTATTCACAGTTGGCTTCGTGTCCACAGATTTCCGAATTCCCCTGGCTTTTCGGTACCGACGCCCTCACTGTGGGTAATGAATGAGTTGAGCGGCTTTTCGTACGGACGGGGGCAACGCATGGAAGCGGAGCGGCTTGTAGGGGTCAGTCGGCGCGCTCTGGCGCAGAGCCGGGGTACGCCGGACATCATCGCGGAGGCATGGCAGGCCCAGGCGCTCGCTCAGGCGATCGGCAGCCGACTGGCGGCCGACGGCCCCAAGGAGTTACGGGGCGAGGCACGGGGACTCAGCGAGATCGGCGGGAGGTGCGGTGGCGCGCTGGACCACCCGGCGGCGCGGGCCGGGGTGGCGCGGGCCGCGCAGCTTTCCGAGCTCGTCGAACCACGGGCGACACTGACGGGGCTGGGCGCCTTGCTCGGGGAGGTGGGGATGGCCCTGGTCGGGGTGGCCTGCGAGACCGACGAGCAGGGGCTCTACTGGCAGTGCATGGAGGCGATCGACGCGGCCGACGAGTCCATGGACCGGGTGCACGGAATGCTCCGTCGTCTCGACGAGCAGGACCGGGAACGGCAGCAGGATCTGGAGCGCGGCCGGGGGCGCGACGGCCCGTACGACACGGTCCGTGGACCGGCGGGCTCGGCGGCGGGCCGGCCGTGACGGCGCGGGACCGCGGAAGCGACGACGGCAGGGGCGGGGGCGAGACGTCTCGGACCGGAGGGGCGTGACCGTGCGGGACTTCCACGGTGGCGGCGGGTGGGAGGGAGGGGCGGAGCGAGCGGCGTTCGGAGGTGCAGGATGGATGCATGGATCTTCGAATCTTCACCGAGCCCCAGCAAGGGGCCGACTACGACACCCTGCTCACCGTCGCCAAGGCGACCGAGGACCTCGGCTTCGACGCCTTCTACCGGTCCGACCACTACCTCCGCATGGGACCCGGGGACGGGCTGCCGGGCCCGACCGACGCATGGATCACTCTGGCCGGGCTGGCGCGCGAGACCAAGCGGATCCGGCTCGGCACGTTGATGACCGCGGGGACCTTCCGGCTCCCCGGCGTGCTCGCCATCCAGGTCGCGCAGGTCGACCGGATGTCCGGCGGACGTGTCGAGCTCGGCCTCGGCGCGGGCTGGTTCGAGGAGGAGCACAAGGCCTACGGCATTCCGTTCCCCAAGGAGAAGTTCGGCAGGCTGGAGGAGCAGCTGGAAATCATCACCGGGCTGTGGGGGACCGGGATCGGCGAGACGTTCAGCTTCGACGGCACGTACTACCAGCTGACCGATTCACCCGCGCTGCCCAAGCCGGCGCAGGCCAGGATGCCGGTCCTGATCGGCGGCCACGGTGCGACGCGTACACCGCGGCTGGCGGCACGGTACGCGGACGAGTTCAACATCCCGTTCGCGTCGCTGAGGGACAGCGAGAAGCAGTTCGGCCGGGTCAGGGAGGCGGCCAAGGCGGCCGGCCGCGGACCGGACGACCTGGTGTACTCCAATGCCCTGGTGGTCTGCGTGGGCAGGAACGACGCCGAGGTGGCGCGCCGGGCCTCCGCCATCGGCCGTGAAGTGGAGGAACTGAAGGCGAACGGCCTCGCGGGCTCGCCGGCCGAGGTGGTCGACAAGATCGGCCGCTACGGCGCGATCGGGTCGTCCCGGATCTACCTCCAGATCCTGGACCTGGACGACCTGGAACACCTGGAGCTGATCTCCTCGCAGGTCCAGTCCCAGCTCACCTGAGCCGGTGGGCCGGGAGACCGGCCACCGCACGCCGCACACGCGAGCCGGTTCAACACCAGGCTCGGGAGGGAGTCGGCCATGGAGCCCGTCTCGCCGACCGATGGCCCGCCTGCCCGTGCGCTCGACCGTGCCCTGTCCGAGGGGGTGGTGCTGCTCGACGGCGGTCTCTCCAACCAGTTGGAGGCGCAGGGCTGCGATCTGTCCGACGCCCTGTGGTCGGCCCGGCTGCTGGCCGACGGACCGGAGCAGATCGAGGCGGCTCACAGGGCCTATGTGCGGGCGGGCGCACAGGTGCTCATCACGGCCAGTTACCAGGCGAGCTTCGAGGGGTTCGAGCGAAGGGGCATCGGGCGTGCCGGGGCCGCTGAACTGTTCGCCCGCAGTGTGCGGCTGGCGCGGCGGGCCGCAGGCGGGGTGGCGCGGGAGGTCTGGGTCGCCGCCTCGGTGGGGCCCTATGGGGCGGTGCTGGCGGACGGCAGCGAATACCGGGGCCGCTACGGGCTCTCCGTCCGGGAGCTGGAGCGGTTCCACCGGCCCCGGGTCGAGGCATTGGCCGCCGCCGGGCCCGATGTGCTGGCGCTGGAGACGGTGCCGGACATCGACGAGGCCGAGGCGTTGCTGCGGGCCGTCGAAGCGTGCGGGCTGCCCGTCTGGCTCTCGTACAGCGTGTCGGGGGACCGGACCAGGGCGGGGCAGCCGCTGGAGACGGCTTTCGCCGTCGCCACGGGACGCGACCGGGTGCTGGCCGTCGGGGTGAACTGCTGTGACCCGGCGGATGCGGACGAGGCGGTGCGGCAGGCGGCGGAGGTGGCCGGCAAACCGGTCGTCGTCTATCCGAACAGCGGTGAACGGTGGGATGCCGGGGGCCGGAGGTGGGTCGGCGACCCCACGTTCGATCCCGGGAGAGTACGGGCCTGGCAGCACGCCGGCGCCCGGCTGGTGGGCGGCTGCTGCCGAGTCGGCCCGGAGACCGTCGCGGAGCTGGCCGGGCTGCTCGGCGGAGCGACGGAGGGCGACGGGAGAGGAGGGACGACCGAGCCGTAGACACGCGAAAATACCTGGTGGGGGGCGAGTGAACCGGACCATACTCGGACGTGTGTTCCTGACGATCAGTACCACCGGCAATCCGGAGCGTCCCGCGACCGACCTCGGCTTTCTGCTGCACAAGCACCCCGAGAAGGCGCAGACGTTCTCCACCTCCCACGGCACCGCGCATGTCTTCTATCCCGAGGCATCCGCCGAGCGCTGCACCGCGGCGCTCCTGCTGGAGGTGGATCCCGTGGCGCTGGTGCGGCGCGGCAAGGGCAAGGGCCGGGGCGGCGCCCCCGACGCGGCACTCGCGCAGTACGTCAACGATCGCCCGTACGCGGCCTCCTCGCTGCTTTCCGTGGCGATGAGCGCCGTCTTCAAGTCCGCGTTGAACGGTGTGTGCCGTGCACGGCCCGAACGTGCGCAGGCGGCGCTTCCGCTGCGAATCGAGGTACCCGCACTGCCGGCGCGCGGCGGAGCGGAACTGGTACGCAAGCTCTTCGGGCCGCTCGGCTGGACGAGCGTGGACGCCGTGGCCGTGCCGCTGGACGAGCGGTTCCCGGAGTGGGGGGACTCACGGTACGTACGGCTGGTCCTGGAAGGCGAGTTGCGACTGGCGGACGCGTTGCGGCAGCTGTACGTCCTGCTGCCGGTGCTCGACGACGCCAAGCACTACTGGGTCGCTCCGGACGAGGTGGACAAGCTGCTGCGGGCCGGTGAGGGCTGGCTGGCCGCCCACCCCGAGCAGAAGCTGATCACCAGCCGCTATCTGTCCCGGCGCTGGGGACTGACCCGGCAGGCGATGCAGCGGCTCGAACTGGTGCGGCTCGCCGAGTCGGACGACCTCGACGTCGAGAGCATCGACAACGCCGTGGACGAGACGACCGACACTGAGGAGCAGCCACTGCCGCTCGCCGAGCAGCGGCGCACCGCGATCCTCGACGCACTGCGCGCCGCCGGCGCGAACCGGGTCCTCGACCTGGGCTGCGGCCAGGGCCAGTTGGTGCAGGCACTGCTCAAGGACGCGGGCTTCACACAGATCGTGGGCGTCGATGTCTCCATGCGCGCGCTCACCATCGCCTCGCGGCGGCTGAAGCTGGACCGGATGGGGGAGCGGCAGGCCGGACGGGTCACGCTTCAGCAGGGCTCGCTCACCTACACCGACAAGCGGCTCAAGGGGTACGACGCGGCCGTGCTCAGCGAGGTCATCGAACATCTCGACCTGCCGAGGCTGCCCGCGCTGGAGTACGCCGTGTTCGGTTCGGCCCGGCCGCGGACCGTGCTCGTGACGACGCCGAACGTCGAGTACAACGTGCGCTGGGAGAGCCTCCCGGCCGGGCATGTGCGCCACGGCGACCATCGGTTCGAGTGGACCAGGGCCGAGTTCCGTGCCTGGGCCCGGGAGGTGGCGCAGCGACATGGGTACGGGGCCGAATTCGTCCCCGTGGGGCCCGACGACCCCGAGGTGGGGCCGCCCACACAGATGGCTGTGTTCACGATGACCGCAGCCGACGGGTCCCCGAGCCGCAGCAGGGACGGGTCCGGGAATCCGAGCACGAACGAGTCCATGAACGAGACCGGGAAGGAGGCGAAAGCCGCATGACCAGTACTTCGCGCAAACTGCCGGTGACCGACCTCTCCCTCGTGGTCCTCATCGGAGCCAGCGGCTCCGGCAAGTCCACCTTCGCCCGTGCGCACTTCAAGCCCACGGAGATCATCTCCTCGGACTTCTGCCGCGGCCTCGTCGCCGACGACGAGAACGACCAGGGCGCCAGCCGTGACGCCTTCGACGTCCTGCACTACATCGCCGGCAAGCGGCTCGCCGCCGGACGGCTGACCGTCGTGGACGCCACCAGCGTCCAGTCCGAGAGCCGCAGACAGCTCGTCCAACTGGCCCGAAGCCACGACGTGCTGCCGATCGCGATCGTCCTCGACCTGCCCGAAGAGGTCTGTGTCGCACGCAACGCGACCCGCCCCGACCGAGCAGACATGCCGCGCCACGTCATCCAGCGCCACTGCCGCGAACTGCGGCGCTCGCTGCGCGGTCTGGAGCGCGAGGGCTTCCGCAAGGTGCACATCCTGCGGAGCGAGGAGGAGGTGGAGCAAGCCGAAGTGGTGCTGGAGCGCCGTTACAACGACCTGCGCCACCTCACCGGCCCGTTCGACATCATCGGCGACATCCACGGCTGCAGCTCCGAGCTGGAAGCCCTGCTCGGCAAGCTCGGCTACGTCGACGGCGCGCACCCCGAAGGGCGTACGGCGGTCTTCGTCGGCGACCTCGTGGACCGCGGCCCCGACAGCCCCGGGGTACTGCGCCGCGTCATGTCCATGGTGTCGGCGGGCAACGCCCTGTGCGTACCGGGCAACCACGAGAACAAGCTCGGGCGCTACCTCAAGGGCCGCAAGGTCCAGCACACCCATGGACTCGCCGAGACGATCGAGCAGCTGGAGCGGCAGGACGAGAAGGACCCCGCCTTCCGCGAGCGGGTGCGGGAGTTCATCGACGGGCTCGTCAGCCACTACGTGCTCGACGGGGGAGGACTCGTCGTCTGCCACGCCGGACTGCCCGAGAAATACCACGGGCGCACCTCCGGGCGGGTCCGTTCGCACGCGCTGTACGGGGACACCACCGGCGAGACCGACGAGTTCGGACTGCCGGTGCGCTACCCGTGGGCCGAGGAGTACCGCGGCCGTGCCGCCGTGGTCTACGGTCACACCCCGGTGCCCAGCACCTCCTGGCTCAACAACACCATCTGCCTGGACACCGGTGTGGTCTTCGGCGGGAAGATGACCGCGCTGCGCTGGCCGGAGCGCGAGCTCGTCGACGTACCCGCCGAGCGGGTCTGGTACGAGCCGGTCAAGCCGCTCCACCAGGAGGCACCCGGTGGCCGGGAGGGCCGGCCGCTGGACATCGCGGACGTGCACGGCCGCCGGATCGTGGAGACCCGGCACATGGGCCGTGTCTCGGTCCGTGAGGAGAACGCCGCGGCGGCGCTCGAAGTCATGAGCCGGTTCGCCGTCGACCCGCGGCTGCTGGGCTACCTCCCGCCGACCATGGCGCCCACCGCCACCTCGCACGTGGACGGTTATCTGGAGCATCCGGCCGAGGCCTTCGCCCAGTACCGGGCGGACGGCGTGACCGAGGTCGTGTGCGAGGAGAAGCACATGGGCTCGCGCGCGGTGGCGCTGGTCTGCCGGGACGCGGACGCCGCCCGTGAGCGGTTCGGGGTGGGGGACTCCTCCGACGCCTCCGGAGGTGCGGGCAGCCCGACCGGGGCGCTGTACACCCGCACCGGTCGGCCGTTCCTCGACGACGCCGCACTCACCGAGGTGATCCTCGGCAGGCTGCGCACCGCCGTCACCGCCGCCGGACTCTGGGAGGATTGGGACACCGACTGGGTCCTGCTCGACGCCGAGCTGATGCCGTGGTCCCTCAAGGCGGCCGGGCTGCTGCGCTCGCAGTACGCCGCGGTCGGCGCGGCATCCGGAGCCGTCTTCCCGGCGGCCGGCGCGGCCCTCGCGGCAGCGGCGGCCCGCGGCGTGGAGGTGGGCGCTCTCGCGGACCGCCAGCGAGGCCGGGCCGAGGACGCGGCCGCCTTCACCGAGGCCTACCGCCGCTACTGCTGGAGCACCCGGGAACTGGAGGGGGTGCGACTCGCGCCGTTCCAGATCCTCGCCGTGCGAGGCCGCTCGCTGGCCGCCGTCCCGCACGACGAGCAGCTGGCCTGGCTCGACCGGCTGGTCGAGCACGATCCGACCGGGCTGCTCCAGGTCACCCGCCGGCTCGTCGTCGACACCGGTGACGAGGCCTCGGTGCGTTCCGGTATCGACTGGTGGCTGGAGATGACCGGACGCGGCGGCGAAGGCATGGTGGTCAAGCCGCTCGCCGCGCTCGTACGCGACGACAGGGGCAGGCTGGTCCAGCCGGGCATCAAGGTGCGCGGCCGGGAGTACCTCCGGATCATCTACGGCCCCGAGTACACCCGCCCGGAGAATCTGGAGCGGCTGCGCGGCCGGTTCCTCGGCCACAAGCGGTCGTTGGCGCTCCGGGAGTACGCGCTGGGGCTCGAAGCCCTGGACCGGCTGGCCGACGGGGAGCCGCTGTGGCGGGTCCACGAGGCGGTGTTCGCGGTGCTGGCCCTGGAGTCGGAGCCGGTCGACCCGCGGTTGTAGGTCGTGTCGTCGGCGGGGGTTTCGGTGCGATCATCGGAAAACCCGCTGGCGATTCGCCGGGTGAACGGCGCTCCGCACGGTGAGGATGGAGTCATGGGATTCCATGTCGACTCCGAGGCCGGGCGGCTGCGCCGCGTCATCCTGCACCGCCCCGATCTGGAACTGAAGCGGCTCACCCCCGGCAACAAGGACGCGCTCCTGTTCGACGACGTGCTCTGGGTGCGCCGCGCCCGCCAGGAACACGACGGCTTCGCGGACGTGCTGCGCGACCGAGGCGTGGAGGTGCACCTCTTCGGTGATCTGCTCCGCGAGTCGCTGGAGATCCCCGTGGCCAGACGGCTCGTCCTGGACCGGGTCTTCGCGGAGAAGGAGTACGGCCCGCTCGCCACGGAGCATCTGCGGGCCGCCTTCGAGGAGTTGCCGAGCGGGGAACTGGCCGAGGCCCTGGTCGGCGGGATGACCAAGCGGGAGTTCCTGGAACGGCACAGTGAGCCGACCTCCGTCCGCTTCCATGTGATGGACCTGGACGACTTCCTGCTGGGTCCGCTGCCGAACCATCTCTTCACCCGGGACACCTCGGCCTGGATATACGACGGGGTGTCCATCAACGCGATGCGCTGGCCGGCCCGCCAGCGCGAGACCGTCCACTTCGAGGCGATCTACCGCCACCACCCCCTGTTCACCGGCCCCGACGCGGGTGCCTTCCACCACTGGTCGGAGGGGCAGGACGACTACCCCTCCACCATCGAGGGCGGCGACGTCCTGGTCATCGGCCGGGGCGCGGTACTCATCGGGATGAGCGAGCGCACCACCCCGCAGGCGGTGGAGATGCTGGCCCGCGGACTGTTCGACGCCGGATCGGCACACACGATCGTGGCGCTCGACATGCCCAAGCGCCGGGCGTTCATGCATCTCGACACGGTCATGACCATGATCGACGGCGACACCTTCACCCAGTACGCGGGTCTGGGCATGCTCCGCTCGTACACCATCGAACCCGGTGACGGTCCGAGGGACCTGAAGGTCACCGACCATCGGCCCGAGCACATGCACCACGCGATCGCGCACGCCCTCGGGCTGGACTCCATCCGGGTTCTGACCGCGACGCAGGACGTGCACTCGGCCCAGCGCGAGCAGTGGGACGACGGCTGCAACGTGCTGGCGGTCGAGACGGGTGTCGTCGTCGCGTACGAGCGCAACGCCACCACCAACACCTATCTACGCAAAGAGGGCATCGAGGTCATCGAGATCCCCGGCAGCGAGCTCGGTCGTGGCCGGGGCGGCCCCCGCTGCATGAGCTGCCCCGTGGTGCGCGACCCGGTCCGGTGACCGGGACGCATGCACCCGCGCAGGGGGAATGCTTCGTATAGCGATGCATGGTGTCGTATAGACTTCCAGGGTTACCGTACGTGCGATCCCCGCCCTACCCAGGAGCAGTCCCATGGCCATAGACCTCGCAGGCCGCCACTTCCTCAAGGAGCTGGACTTCACGGCCGAGGAGTTCCGCGGCCTGATCGACCTCGCGGCCGAACTCAAGGCCGCCAAGAAGTCGGGGACCGAAGTGCAGCGGCTGCGCGGCAGGAACATCGCGCTGATCTTCGAGAAGACCTCGACCCGCACCCGCTGCGCCTTCGAGGTGGCCGCGGCCGACCAGGGTGCCTCCACGACCTACCTCGACCCCTCCGGCTCGCAGATGGGGCACAAGGAATCGGTGAAGGACACCGCTCGCGTCCTCGGCCGGATGTTCGACGGTATCGAGTACCGCGGCGACAGCCAGGCGGCCGTCGAGGAACTGGCGGCCTACGGCGGCGTCCCGGTGTTCAACGGACTCACCGACGACTGGCACCCGACCCAGATGCTCGCCGACGTCCTCACCATGACCGAGCACAGCGAGAAGCCGCTGGAGCGGATCGCCTTCGCCTACCTCGGCGACGCCCGCTTCAACATGGGCAACTCCTACCTGGTCACGGGCGCACTGCTGGGTATGGACGTGCGGATCGTCGCGCCGAAGGCGTACTGGCCGGCCGAGGAGATCGTCACCGAGGCCCGTCGGCTGGCCGGGGCGAGCGGAGCGACCGTCACGCTCACCGAGGACATCACCGAGGGCGTGCGGGGCGCGGACTTCGTCGCCACGGACGTCTGGGTCTCCATGGGGGAACCCAAGGAGGTCTGGGGCGAGCGCATCGAGGCCCTCGCGCCGTACGCCGTGACCATGGACGTCCTGCGCGCCACCGGCAACGGCGGCGTGAAGTTCCTGCACTGCCTCCCGGCCTTCCACGACCTCGGCACCAAGGTCGGGCGGGAGATCGAGGCCGCCCACGGGCTGACGGAGCTGGAAGTCACCGACGAGGTCTTCGAGTCCGCGCACTCGGTCGTCTTCGACGAGGCGGAGAACCGGATGCACACGATCAAGGCCGTTCTGGTGGCAACCCTGGCCACTCCGGCGACCACGGGCTGACCACTGCATGATCATGCACCTGATTGGGTGAACATGCGCTGAGGCGACTAATATGTTGCCTCTCGGTGGGGTTCGAGCTCGCACGCTCGAACCCCATTTTCGTGTGCGTCACCGGCGCCCGGAGTCCCCCACAGGCCCTGGGCACGCGCCCCCCACATGCTCCACCAGAGAAGAGACCGTCCCGTGAGTCCGCTCCGCCCATCGAGCCCCCCGCGCTCGTCCGGCCCACGCATCAAGAACCCCCACCAGCTGATCGCCGAGTCCGGCGCCGACCTGGAGGGGCATGGCCTCAAGCGCACCATGGGGCTCTTCCAGCTGGTGTGCTTCGGTGTCGGCGCCGTCGTCGGCACCGGCATCTTCGTCGGTCTCTCCGACAGCGTCGCCGAGGCGGGCCCCGCCGTCGTGCTGTCCTTCGTGCTCGCAGCGGTCACCTGCATCTTCACCGCGCTCTCCTTCGCCGAGCTGGGCAGCGCCATCCCGGTGTCCGGCAGTTCGTACTCCTTCGCCTACGCGACGCTCGGTGAGCGCGTCGCGTTCCTCGTCGGCTGGTGTCTGCTGCTGGAGTACGGCGTCTCGGTCTCCGCGGTCGCCGTCGGCTGGAGTCAGTACGTCAACGAGTTGCTGAACAGCCTCTTCGGCTTCCAACTGCCCCTCGCCCTCTCGGCCGGCCCGGGCGACGGCGGCGTGATCAATCTGCCCGCCGTCGTGGTGGTCATGATGGCCGCGACCCTGCTGGTGCGCGGCGTCCGGGAGAGCGCGGGGGCCACCGCCGCGATGGCGGTTCTCAAGATCACCATTCTGATGCTGTTCTGCGGCATCGCCTTCACCGCCTTCGAGCACGGGAATCTCACGCCGTTCGCCGCCCACGGCGCGGGCGGGGTCACTGCCGGTGCCTCGCTGGCGTTCTTCTCGTACATCGGTTTCGACGCCATCACCACCGCGGGCGAGGAGGTCAAGAATCCGCGACGGAACGTTCCGATCGCGATCATGATCTGCATCGGCCTGGTCACCCTGCTGTACTGCGCCGTCGCGCTCGCGGCCATCGGCGCCATCGGCCCGGGGGCCGTCGCCGACAAGCCGGCCGCGCTCTCCATCGTCGTCAACCAGGTGACCGGCTCGACCGTCGGCGGCGGGGTCATCGCCTTCGGGGCGGTCGTCGCGATCGCGTCCGTCGTGCTCGCGGTGATGTACGGCCAGACCCGCATCCTGATGTCGATGAGCCGCGACGGTCTGATCCCGCGGGTCTTCGAGCGGGTCTCGCCGCGGACGGCGACCCCCGTCGCCAACACCTGGATCGTGGCGGTCGTCTTCGCGGTCCCGGCGGCCTTCTCGTCGCTCGACGTGGTGGTGAACCTGACGACCATCGGCACGCTCGCCACCATGGTCGCGGTGAACATCGCGGTGATCGTGCTGCGCCGCCGCAACCCGGAGGTCAGGGGCTCGTTCCGGGCGCCGCTCCATCCACTGGGCCCGGTCCTGGGCGTCGGCTTCTGCCTCTATCTGATGTACGGGACGGGCTGGACGACCTGGGTGCAGTTCGCCGTCTTCCTGATCGTCGGCGCCGGGGTGTACACCTGCTACGGCCGCAATCGCTCCCGGCTGGCCGCCGCGGGGACGGGCCGGGACGGGGCCGGTCAGCTCTGAGGCGTGCGGGACGGCAGGGTGAACCACACCGCCTTGCCCTGCTCCGTCGTGCGGTGACCGCAGGACGAGCTGAGGGTACGGATCAGCAGCAGACCCCGGCCGTGCTCCTGCCAGGGGTCCGGCACGCTGCCCGGCTCCGGGTGGGAGAGATCGCCCGGCGGGGCCGGGTCGCGGTCGTGCACCTCCACCTGGCAGCCGGTCGGCAGCAGCTCCACCACCAGCTCGATGGGCTCGTCGCTGCGGGTGTGCTCCACCGCGTTGGCGACCAGTTCGGCGGTGAGAAGCTCGGCGGTGTCCGAATCCGCGGGTGCTTCGATGTCCGCCAGGGCCGTACGGATCAGGGCGCGGGCCACCGGTACGGCCGCCGTCGTGTGCGGTAGCGCGATCCGCCAGGAGGCGGGAAGGGGGACATCGGTGGGCACAGCATGGTTTCCGTTCCGGAGATCGTGGGCTTTCTGGAAGGCAGTACTTCCGGGATTCAACCTTACGAAGTGCAACAACAGAGACAAGGGTCTGTCGACCGGTACGAAGGGGACGTTCGGCATACGCTCTCACGCTCCACCTATTGCGTGCTCGTGACGGAAGTCACGTACGAGTGATAAGTTCGGCTGCAGGTAGCAGCCCGACGGCTGAAGGGGAGCCCCCTCCATGAGCCCGTTTCCCAGCTCCGCCCCCCATACGGATGACTGGCGTCACCTGCGGCTGACGACGGACGACGGCGTTGCCACCGTCACCCTCGCCCGGCCGGAGAAACTCAACGCGCTCACCTTCGGCGCCTACGCCGACCTGCGCGACCTGCTTGCCGAACTGTCCCGCGAACGTTCCGTGCGCGCGCTGGTGCTCGCGGGTCAGGGCCGCGGATTCTGTTCCGGCGGAGATGTCGACGACATCATCGGCGCGACACTCGCCATGGACACCGCCCAGCTCCTGGATTTCAACCGCATGACCGGGCAGGTGGTCCGGGCCCTACGTGAAACCCCCTTCCCCGTCATCGCCGCCGTACACGGCGTGGCCGCGGGCGCGGGTGCGGTTCTCGCACTGGCCGCCGACTTCCGGATCGCCGATCCGTCCGCCCGCTTCGCCTTCCTCTTCACCAAGGTCGGCCTCTCCGGCGGCGACATGGGCGCCGCCTACCTGCTGCCGCGCGTCGTCGGCCTCGGCCATGCCACCCGGCTGCTGATGCTCGGCGAACCGGTCCGCGCCCCCGAAGCGGAACGGATCGGCCTGATCAGCGAGCTGACCGAAGAAGGCCAGGCCGACGCACGTGCGGCAGCGCTCGCCCGCCGCCTGGCCGACGGACCGGCCCTCGCCCTCGCCCAGACCAAGGCGCTGCTCACCGCCGAACTCGACATGCCGCTCGCCGCCGCGGTCGAAATGGACGCCGCCACCCAGGCCCTGCTGATGCACGGCGACGACTACGCCGAATTCCACGCCGCCTTCACCGAGAAGCGGCCACCGAAGTGGCAAGGCCGGTAGCGCGATGCCGTCCGACATCAGCGCCACCGGCTCCGCGCCGACCGCCGCGACGGCGCCGGGCGCCCCTCCCTCCCCCACGAAGCCGACCGGCGTGAAACGGATCGCGGTCATCGGCGGCGGACCCGGTGGGCTCTACGCCGCGGCCCTGCTCAAGCGCCTCGATCCGGAACGCGACATCACCGTCTGGGAGCGCAACGCACCCGACGACACCTTCGGCTTCGGCGTCGTGCTCTCCGACGAGACCCTCGGCGGCATCGAACACGCCGACCCCGTCGTGTACCGGGCGCTCCAGGAGGAATTCGTACGGTGGGACGACATCGACATCGTCCACCGCGGCGTGACCCAGACCTCCGGCGGCCACGGCTTCGCGGCCCTGGGCAGGCGCCGGCTCCTGGAGATCCTGCACGAACGCTGCGCATCCCTCGGCGTACGGCTCCGCTTCCGCACCGAGGCCCCGCCGGCCGCGGAACTGGCCGACGCGTACGACCTCGTGATCGCCGCCGACGGAGTGCACAGCCTCACCCGCGCCGCCCACGCCGAGACCTTCGGCCCCCGTCTCACCACCCACCGCTGCCGATACATCTGGCTCGCCGCCGACTTCGCCCTCGACGCCTTCCGTTTCGAGATCGCCGAGACCGCGTACGGGGTGATGCAGCTCCACGGCTACCCCTTCTCGGCCGACGCCTCCACCGTCATCGTCGAGATGCGGGAGGAGGTCTGGCGCGCCGCCGGACTCGACACCTGCGACGTGGAGCACTCGTCGCTGCGCTGCGCCAAGATCTTCACCGAGGCGCTCGGCGGCCGTCCGCTGCGCTCCAACAACTCCTCCTGGCTCACCTTCCGTACCGTCGTCAACGCCCGCTGGTCGCACGGCAACACGGTCCTGATCGGTGACGCCGCCCACACCGCGCACTTCTCCATCGGCTCCGGCACCAAACTCGCCGTCGAGGACGCCCTCGCGCTCGCCGCCTGCATCGAGGAGCAGCCCGATCTGCCGAGCGCGCTGTCCGCCTACGAGACCGAGCGGCGGCCCGTCGTCGAATCGACCCAGCGGGCCGCCGCGGCGAGCCTGCGCTGGTTCGAGGAACTCGGCACCTACGTCGACCAGCCACCCCGCCAGTTCGCCTTCAACCTCCTCACCCGCAGCCGCCGTGTCACCCACGACAATCTGCGGCTGCGCGACGCCTCCTTCACCGCCGCCGTCGAGGAGGAGTTCGGCTGTGCCCCCGGCACCCCGCCGATGTTCACCCCGCTGCGGCTGCGCGGCCTCGAACTCCGCAATCGCGTCGTCGTCTCGGCCATGGACATGTACTCGGCCGTCGACGGAGTCCCCGGCGACTTCCACCTCGTCCACCTGGGCGCCCGCGCACTCGGTGGCGCCGGGCTCGTCATGACGGAGATGGTCTGCGTCAGCGCCGAGGGCCGCATCACACCCGGCTGCACCGGGCTCTACACCCCCGAACAGGCCGCCGCCTGGACCAGGATCACCGATTTCGTCCATGCGAGCGCCCCCGGTACGGCCATCGGCGTCCAGCTCGGCCACTGTGGACGCAAGGGCTCCACGAAACTCATGTGGGAGGGCATCGACCAGCCCCTCGACCACGGCAACTGGCCGCTCACCGCCGCTTCCCCGATCCCGTACGCCGACGGCGTCAACCAGGTTCCGCACGCCCTGGACCGGGCCGGACTCGACGCCGTACGCGAACAGTTCGCTGCGGCGGCCCGGCGCGCCGACCGCTGCGGCTTCGACCTGCTGGAACTCCACTGCGCCCACGGCTATCTGCTGTCCGGCTTCCTCTCGCCCCTCACCAACCACCGCACCGACAAGTACGGCGGGTCGCTGGGCAACCGGCTCCGCTTCCCCCTGGAAGTCTTCGACGCGGTCCGCGCCGACTGGCCCGACGACCGCCCCATGACCGTCCGCATCTCCGCCACGGACTGGGCCGAGGGCGGCACCACTGCCGAGGACGCCGTCGAGATCGCCCGCGCCTTCGTCGCCCACGGGGCCGATGCCATCGATGTCTCCACTGGTCAGGTCGTCCCCGACGAGCACCCCGAGTACGGCCGCTCCTACCAGACCCCGTACGCGGACCGCATCCGCAACACGCTGTGCGTGCCCGTTGTCGCGGTCGGGGCGATCTCCTCCTGGGACGACGTCAATTCACTGCTGCTCGCGGGCCGGGCCGACCTCTGCGCCCTGGCCCGTCCGCATCTCTACGACCCGCACTGGACGCTGCACGCGGCGGCCGAGCAGGGGTACAGCGGTCCGGGCGCGCCCTGGCCGCTCCCGTACCGCGCCGGCAGCCGCATCCCGCCGACGGGCCGCACGGACGCACCGAAGCCCCGGCTCACCCTGGGGTGACGGGCTCCGCCGCCGCACTGATCAGCAGCCGGTCCGAGACCCTCCGGAAGCCGATGCGCCGGTACACGCCGTTGCTGGTCGGGTTCGCGAGGTCGGTGAAGAGCAGCACCTCCCGGGATCAGCGTCCCCAGCCGGTAGAGCCGCTGCTCCTGGTCGACCCGGTGGCCGGGCCAGGTGGCGGCCAGCGCCTCGGCGATGGCCCGGTCCGCGTTGACCGCCGTCAGGGGGAGCGAGGCGGCGAGCGGAGCGACCGCCTCCGGGGCGACGGCTGTCAGTACCGGCGGATACGGCGGGGTCTGAACCAGCGTCCCCGCGACCTCGCCGTCCGCCCCGCGCCACCAGCCCAGCAGCGGGTCGGCGTCACCGTAGGCGTGCGGGCCGTTGCGCCGCAGGGTCGCGGTGACGGTCAGCACCAGGGTGTTCTCGACGGGCCGGGCGGCCAGCGAGGCGCCGGCCGCGTCGAGAAAGACATCGACGTCATCGGTGAAGGTCCAGGTCATGCCTCATCCTGCCGGGTGTGCGTGGAGTGAGGCACGCGCATTTCCGGTTCAGTCGTCCCGCAGCCGAAAACGCTGCAGCTTCCCGGTGGCGGTGCGAGGGAGTGCGGGCAGGAACTCGATGACGCGTGGGCACTTGTGCGGGGCCAGTTCGCTCTTCATGTACGTGCGCAGCTCGTCGGCGTCCAGTTCCGCGCCCTCGCGCAGCACCACGTACGCCACCACGATCTGGCCGCGCAGCTCGTCCGCCCGTCCCACCACCGCGGCCTCGGTCACCGCGGGGTGGTGCAGCAGGGCGTCCTCGACCTCGGGGCCCGCGATGTTGTAGCCGGAGGAAATGATCATGTCGTCGGCGCGGGCGACGTAACGGAAGTAGCCGTCCGGGTCGCGCACATACGTGTCACCGGTGATGTTCCAGCCGTGCGCCACGTAGTCCCGCTGGCGTTCATCGGCGAGATAGCGGCAGCCGATCGGGCCGCGTACGGCGAGGAGTCCGGGCTCGCCGTCCGGCACCTGTCGGCCTTCGCCGTCCACCACCCGGGCCTGCCAGCCGGGCACGGCAACTCCGGTGGTGCCGGGGCGGATCGCGTCGTCGGCGGCGGAGATGAAGATGTGCAGCAGTTCGGTGGCACCGATGCCGTTGATGATGCGCAGACCTGTCCGCTCGTACCAGGACCGCCAGGTGGCGACCGGGAGGTTCTCGCCGGCCGAGACACAGCGCCGCAGCGCGGTCAGATCGTGCTCGTCGACGTGGTCGAGCATCACGCGGTACGCGGTCGGCGCGGTGAACAGCACCGACACCCGGTGGGCGGCGAGCGCGGGCAACAGCTGCACCGGGCCGGACTGTTCGAGCAGCAGGGAACTGGCACCGGCCCGCAGCGGGAAGACCACCAGACCGCCGAGCCCGAAGGTGAAGCCGAGCGGCGGACTGCCCGTGAACACGTCGTCGGGCGTCGGGCGCAGGACATGGCGCGAGAACGTGTCGGCGATGGCGAGCACGTCCCGGTGGAAGTGCATACAGCCCTTGGGCCGCCCGGTGGTGCCCGAGGTGAACGCGATCAGCGCGACATCATCCGCCGCCGTGTCCACCGGACGGTACGGCCCCCTCTCGGCCTCGGCCAGCCGCAGCAGATCGTCCGGGGCGTCACCCCCGTACGTCGTGATCCGCAGCCCCGGCACCTGAGCCTTCACCAGGTCGTCGATCGCCCGGATGTCGCACAGCGCGTGGCTCACCCGGGCGATCGAGCAGATGGTGGTGAGCTCGGCGGACCGCTGCCGGTCCAGCACCGTGACGGCGATCGCGCCCGCCTTCAGCACCGCGAGCCAGCAGGCGGCCAGGTGGGGTGTGGTGGGGCCGCGCAACAGGACGCGGTTGCCGGGGACGACCCCCAGATCCGACGTGAGGACGTGGGCGATCCGGTCCACCCGCTCCCGCAGCTCCCCGTAGCTCCAGACCCCGCCGTCGGGAGTACGGAAGGCGGGGCGCTCGGGGCCGAGGCGGTCGACCGTACGGTCCAGCAGCTCCACCGCGCAGTTGAGGCGGGCCGGGTAGTTCAGTTCGGGCAGGTCGAAGAGCAGTTCCGGCCACTGGTCCGGAGGTGGCAGGTGCTCCCTGGCGAAGCTGTCGAGGTGCGCTGAGGTCTTCGGTTCCATGACGGATCGCCCCCTTGTCGCCTCCGGAGCGTATCGTTTGGGTGACGGTAGTCAACGGTCCGCGATAAGACGAGAAAGACAAGATGCGCCCGCCGGGCGCCTCGGACACCGACAAGAGAGGCGCCGGTATGACGGCATTCTCGCTCGATCCGGCACAAACCGCCTGGTGCGAGGAGCTGAGAGTCCTTGCCGAGCAGCAATTGCGCCCCCTCGCCGAAAAGGGCGACCCGGGCCACGTCAACCGCCCCCTGATCACCGCACTCGGCGAGTCGGGCCTCCTCGACCGGATGCTGAACTCCGGCGCCCTCGACCTCTGTCTGCTCCGCGAGTCCCTGGCCCGCGGCTGCACGGAGGCCGAGACCGCGCTCGCCCTCCAGGGACTCGGCACCCACCCCGTGGTCCGCGCGGGGACCCCGGCCCATCGCGAACGCTGGCTCCCCGAGGTGCGGGCCGGCCGCGCCGTCGCCGCCTTCGCGCTCAGCGAACCGGGTGCGGGCTCCGACGCGGCGGCCCTCGCCCTGAACGCCGAACCCGTCCCCGACGGATGGCGGCTGACCGGACGGAAAGCCTGGATCTCCAACGCACCGGAGGCCGACTTCTACACCGTCTTCGCCCGTACGACTCAGGGCGCCGGCTCCCGCGGCGTCACCGCGTTCCTGCTGCCCGCCGACCGCCCCGGGCTGACCGGCACCGCCATCGACATGCTCTCGCCGCACCCCATCGGGGCCCTGGAGTTCGACGGTGTCCCGGTCACGCCCGAGGATGTGCTCGGCGAACCGGACCGGGGCTTCCGGGTCGCCATGGACACCCTCAATCTCTTCCGTCCCAGCGTCGGCGCCTTCGCCGTCGGCATGGCCCGCGCCGCCCTTGACGCCACCGTGGTGCACACCGCCGGACGCACCGCGTTCGGCGGCCCGCTGAAGGACCTTCAGGCCGTCTCCCACCAGGTCGCCGAGATGGCCACCCGCACCGAGGCCGCCCGGCTGCTGGTGTACGCGGCCGCCGCGGCCTACGACGCGGGCGAGCCCGGCGTACCGCGCCGTGCGGCCATGGCGAAGCTGTACGCGACCGAGACCGCGCAGTACGTCGTCGACACCGCCGTCCAACTGCACGGCGCCCGTGCCCTGCGCCGCGGCCACCTCCTGGAGCACCTCTACCGGGAAGTCCGCGCCCCGCGGATCTACGAGGGCGCCAGCGAGGTTCAGCGCACGATCATCGCCAAGGAGCTGTACGCGAATCGGGAGGCGTCCGCATGAGTCCGGTCCACCGCATCAACCCCGCCGAACTCTCACCGCCCACGGGCTTCTCGCACGCCGTCACGGCCACCGGCGGCCAACTGGTCTTCCTAGCAGGGCAGACCGCCCTCGACCCGGACGGCAAAGTCGTCGGCGACGGACTGCCCGAGCAGTTCGCGACGGCGCTCACCAATCTGATCACCGCCCTGCGTGCGGCGGGCGGCGCCCCGGCGGACCTGGTCCGCGTCACCGTGTACGCCACCGATGTGGCCGACTACCGGACCCGGGCCGGTGAACTGGGCCGGATCTGGCGGCGGCTGGCGGGCCGCGACTATCCGGCGATGGCGGTCATCGGGGTGGCGAGGCTCTGGGACGAGCAGGCGCTGGTCGAGATCGACGGGGTGGCGGTACTGCCGTGAACGCGGCCGGACGTGCCGGGCACGCCGTGCCCGGCACGTCGGCTTCTCGCGGATCAGTAGGGCTTCACCAGCACATGCGCCGCGCCCGGAATGCCGACCTTCAGCAGTTCGTCCTCCTCGGGCGTGGTTTCGATGCCCGTCTCCTGCTTGAGCACCGCACGCGACATGGCCTGCACCCACATGGCGCGCGGGCGGCGGCGGGCCTCCCACGCTTGGAGGGCCTCGGCCACGTCGGCCTCGGCGTCCAGCGACTCGGCGAGCACCAGCGCGTCCTCGACGGCCATCGCCGCCCCCTGCGCGATGTGCGGCGTGGAGGCGTGCGCGGCGTCACCGGCCAGCACGACCCGGCCCACGTGCCACGGCTCCTCGACCGTCACCTGGGAGATCCGCGAGTAGACCACCGCGGCCGGGTCGGTGACGGTGGCGAGTGCCTCGGCGACCGGCCCGGAGAACATCGCCAGCCGCTCCGTGAGCTGCTCATGGGCCCGCTCCGGGTCCGGCCGGAAGTCCTCCTGCTCCGCGAACACCGCGCCCAGGTACATCAGTTCCTCGGTGATCGGGGTGAGCAACGCCTTGGCTTCCTTGCCCGCCGTGCCCATCACGACTCCCCTTACCCGGGACTGCCGGGGCACGGTCACCCGCCAGTTGGCGAAGCCGGTGTACTCGGGGGTGTAGCGGTCCCCGTACAGGCGGGTGCGCAACGGCGAACCGATGCCGTCGAAGCCGACCACCAGGTCCCAGCGGCCCGTGGAGCCGTCGGAGAGGGTGACGTCCACCCCCGAGCCGTCGTCGGCCAGCTCGGTGATGGTGGTCCCGAAGCGGACCACGGCCCCGGCGGCGTCGTTCAGCAGCCGGGCCAGGGCGGGACGCGGGATGCCGTTGTTGGAGGGGGCGTCGCCCATACGGGGCTGCGGTATCTCGGCGAGTGTGGCGCCGGCCGGGTCGGCGATGGTCAGGACCTCCCACTCGAAGCCCGCCTTGAGGCAGTCGTCGAGGACCCCGATCTCCCGCATGACATGGAGGGCGTTGGACGGCTGGATGATGCCGACGCCGAGCGCCTCCAGCTCGTCGCGGAGCTCGGCGACCTCGACGGTGTGGCCGCGCCGGGCCAGCGCGGTGGCGAGCGTGAGCCCGCCGATGCCGCCGCCGTGAACCAGGACGCGCAGAGGTGATGCCATCTCAGATCTCTCCAGAGCGAGAAAAGTAAGGGGGGTACGGGGGGTCAGCCGGCCGCTACGGGCAGGCTCATCAGATGGTCCACCAGGGCCAGCAGCACGTCCCGGCCGAACGGCCGCTCGCGGACGTCGCCGATCAGCAGCGGCACATGGGGATCGAGGTCGAGAGCGGCCCTGATCTCCTCCGGCGTACGGGTGTTGTGGCCATGGAAGCAGTTGATCGCGACCACGAACGGGATGTCCCGGCTCTCGTAGAAGTCGATCGAGGCGAAGCTCGTCTCCAGCCTGCGCGTGTCGGCGATCACGACACCGCCGAGCGCCCCGTTGACGAGGTCGTTCCACATGAACCAGAAGCGTTCCTGGCCGGGGGTGCCGAAGAGGTAGACCACCAGCTCGGGACTGACCGTGATCCGGCCGAAGTCCAGGGCCACGGTGGTCGTGTCCTTCTGGCCGACACCGGCCAGGTCGTCGACACCGACGCTGGCCTGGGTCAGATACTCCTCGGTGCGCAGCGGGGTGACCTCACTGACCGCGCCCACCAGGGTGGTCTTGCCGACGCCGAAACCTCCGGCGACGAGGATCTTGACGGCGGCGGGCGCCGCCTGTCTGCTTGTCATGTTGGTTCAGAGTCTCCGGAGTCCGTCACGAACGGCGGCCAGCAGGCCCATGTCGGCCCCGCCTGCCGCCCGCGCCACCGACAGCGGGGCACGGGCCAGCAGCAGGCCCTGGGCGACGAGGTCGGCCAGCAGGATCTTGGTCACCGACACCGGGAGCCCGAGGCCGGACGCGACCTCGGCGACCGCGGACGGGCGGCGGCAGCGCTCCAGGATCAGCCGGTGCTCCGGCTGGAGCCGCCCCGGCAGGATCGGTGCACCGTGCTCGTCCCGCGGGTCCTGTGTGGTCGTCAGCACGGTGATGAGGCTGAAGTCGTCCCGCTCGGGAGCGGTCCGGCCCCGGGTGATGGTGTACGGGCGCACCATCGTGCCCGCCCCGTCCTCCTCGGCCTCCTCCTCCCAGTACGGGGTCACGTGCGCTGCCCGCCCCCGGTGCCGAAGGCGTCGAAGTCGTCGCGGGCCGGGGTGCTGAGCTTCTGGCCGACCTGCTGCACCAGGTTGTGCATGGCGAGCGACATGATCTCGGCGTCCACCTCCTGGGAGGCGATCACGGCCAGGTGGGTGCCCTGGCCGGCCGAGATGATGAACAGCCAGAGGTCCGCCAGCTCGACGATCACCTGGTGCACGCCGCCGCCGTCGAAGAGCTGCCCGACACCGCGGGCGAGGCTCTGCTGACCGGTGCAGATGGCGGCCAGCCGCTCGGCGTCGGCACGGTCGATGGTGCGCGAGTGGCTCACCACCAGACCGTCGTCGGAGAGCAGCACGGCGTTCAGGGTCTCGGCCACCGAGTCGACCAGGCCGTCGAGCAGCCAGTCGAGATCCTGGTGGGTGGCGGTTGTGCGTGTCATGACCGTTCTTCTCTCGTGGGGAGGGGGGTGGCGGGCGGTGCCGGCCGCGTGGGCGTCTCGTCGCTCGCCCGGGCGGCACGGGACCGGCGCTGGAACGCTCCGATCGCGGCTCCGGCCCGGTGCGGGGCCGGTCGCAGCGGCGCGTTCCCGTTCGGGCTCGGCGGACCGGGCTCGGCGGTCCGGGTGGCCGGGGCGACCCGCAGTTCGTCCACCAGGCTGGCCTGCCGCACCCGGCGTGGCAGCGGGGGTTCCGCTCCGGGCGCGGGCAGGACGGGCAGTGCGGATCCGTTCTCCTGGCGGATGGCTTCCGGCTCCGGCGGCGCCGGGTGGTCCGGCACGGAGACCGGCAGCTGCGCGGGGCGCGCGCTGTCGGAGTGCCGCGGCCCCGGGATCGGGAGACCGGGACCGCCCGCCCCGGCCCCGGAGGGGTACGCAGTGGCGTACGGCTCCTGCGGCGGAGCGGTGTACGTCTCCTCGGGCGCCGGGTACGACGGCCGGTCCACGGGGTACTGGCCGGCGGCCGTCATGTACGGCTGCTCCGCCGTGTCGTACGGGGCCTCGTGCGTGCCGTACGGCACGGCCGGTGCGGCGTACGGGCCCGTGGGCGTCCCGTACGGCTCGTGCTGCACCGGGACCGTGTTCTCCGGTGCCGGGCCGGGCTGTTCCCGGCCGACCGGGAACGCGTTCTCCGCCGGCTGGTACGGCTGCTCGGCCACGGTGTACGGCTGTTCGGCGGTGGCGCGGGGAGCGCCCGCCGTGTTCAGCGCGGTGACCCCGGCCAGTGCCTGACCCTGGACGCGGGTGGGCAGCGGCTCACCGGCGGCCGTCGTGGCGGCGGGCGCGGCTGCGGGGGCGTCGGGCGCCGGGGACGGTACGCCGACCGGACCGGAGTGCGCTTCGGGAACGGTGAGTTCGTCGGGGACGAGCACGACCACCCGGGTGCCGCCGTACGCCGAGGAACGGAATTCCACCCGCAGGTTGTGCTGGTCCGCGAGCCTCGCGATGACATACAGGCCGAGCCGGATGTCGTCGGAGTGGGCGAGCACGTCCATGCGGGGCGGCCGGACCATCAGCTCGTTGGCCGCGGCCAGCTGGTCCTCCTCCATTCCCAGGCCCCGGTCCTCGACCTCGATGGCCAGACCACGGCTCACCTTGGCGGCCCTGACCTCGACCGGGCTCGGTGGGCGGGAGAAGCTGAGCGCGTTCTCGATGAGCTCGGCGAGCACGTGGGAGACGGGGCCGACGGCCCGCTCCGACAGCCAGGGGCTGCCGTCGAGGTCCAGCACCACACGCCGGTAGTCCTGCACCTCGCCCTGGGCGGAACGCATCACGTCCAGCAGCGGGACCGGCTTGCGCCAGCGCCGGTGCGGGGAACCGCCCGCGAGGATCACCAGGTTCTCCTCGTACCGCCGCAGTCGGGCGGTGAGGTGGTCGAGGTCGAAGAGGCCGTCCAGCACCTCGGGGTCCTCGTGCTTGCGCTCCAGCTCGTCCAGCTTCTTCAGCTGCTGGCCGATCAACTGCTGGGTGCGGCGCGCGATGCGCTGGAGCAGCCGCTCGAAACCCCGGTGCTGGTCGGCCTGTCGGACCGCAGCCGCCAGGGCACTCGTACGTGCCAGATTGAGTGCGTCGCCGAGCCGGCTCAGCTCGTCGGACCCGCCGTCCCCGTTGTCGTGCTCGATGGCGCGGGCCTCGGACTCGACATCGATGCGCTCTCCCCGGCCCAGCCGTTCGACGACATCGGGCAGGGCCCTCTCCAGCTCCTCGGCGCGTTCCTGCAGGCTGCCGATCCGGCGGCGGAGGTTACGGGTGAGGCGCCAGGTGGTCCAGATGACCGCGATCACGGCGACCAGACCGACCACCGTGGTCAGGACCATCTTGAACAGCAGCGACATCACGCTGCCCTTGCCCTCCTCGACCACGAGGGCGGTGCGGTGCTCCAGCAGCTTCTCGATCTGCGGATCGAGTTCGTCCATCGCGCCGCGCCAGGTCTTCTCCTCGGCGCCGACACGGACGAAGCCCGCGGCGTCGGCATCGGCCGGACGCAGTACCTCGTTCTCCACCCGTGTCTTGGTCTTCCAGGCCGGGCTGTGGGTGATCTCCTCCCACATGGCCTTCTCGTCCGACGGCAGATAGGGAACGACCTTGGTGGAGTACTGGAGCGCCTGACCGGAAACCGCCTCCCTGACCTGCCGCAGGTCCTCGCCGCTCAGCTTCCCCCTGGACCAGCCGCGGGTCAGCAACGCGTCGGAACGGGAGATCATCTCCTTGGTCCAGAACAGGTCGACGAGCGGCTGCGAGAGCGTGGTGATCCTGCCGTTGTCGACATGGCTGAGCGCCGTGAAGAGTTCGAGGTCGACCGCGATCAGATCGGTGTAGTAGCCGTACACGGCCTTCTGCTGGTCCTTGCCGCCGTCGTCGACGAGGGCGCGCTGGGCGGGCAGTTGGTTGATCGCCTCGCGCGCCTTGCGGACCGCGTCGCGGACCTCGCCGGGGGCGTCGTCGGTCGCCACGTCGGAGAGCGACCGGAAGCTCTTGATCGCGTCGTCGGTCAGCTTCCGCTGCCGCTGCAGCGCGTCGGTTGCGCCCTCGTGCCGGGCGAGCGCCTCGGCGCTGAGCCGGCGCTCCGCCTGCAGGTTGTAGTACACGATGTTGGACGGCTGGCCCGCCTTCTGGGCCAACTTCCCCTGGGCTGCCTGGCGTTGGAAGTCGAGCAGGGTCTGACCACTGGTGACGGCCCAGAGGGCGGCCAGAGCGACGCCGGGAACGATGGCCAGTACGAGCAGGGCCGTCCGCAGCGACATGGTGGTCGATTTGGTCCGCCGTGAGGCGCGCGTGCGCAGGGCGTGCTCCTTGACGATGTTGCCAGCCTCACGACTGGTCAAATCCGTTGAGAACTTCGACACATGGATATTAGTCACACTGCAAAAATGAAAAGAAAGTGGGCTCACAAGTGCATCACTGATCACGCACATCTCCGCCATTCGAAATCCGGAATCGCCCATTCCGGACTGGTTCGCGTGGCGGGCCGGGTGGTCGCGGGGGACGTGGGCGGTGTCCGTGCGCAGTCACACTCAGGAACCGCTGCCCGAGCGGCTCACTGCCCCGGAACTGTTCGCGGGTGAGCGGGGCCGAGCGTGCCACGGTGTCCCCGGCGGGCACGGGGAGGGCCGTCCCGGTGTCCGCGGTGGGCACGGGAGGGCCGTCCCGGTGTCCGCGGCGAGCACGGGAGGGCCGTCCCGTGCCCGCGGCGGGCACGGGCGAACCCACCGCGCCGGGCCGGGCGCGGCGCGCCGTACGGGTGAAGAGCGTTCGGGGATATATCTGTATTTGGTGCCCTTTGCCCGTGATGCATCATCCAGGCCCGCGATGCCCTCCCGGGGCAGGCGCGGGACGCCCTCCGGGCCCGTATGACCGCGCTCATCGTCTGCCATTTCGTCCTGGCCGCCTGTGCGCGCCCGCTGGTACGGGCCCTGGGCAGGCGCGCCTTCGTCGTGCTCGCGCTGCCACCGGCCGCCGCAACCGTGTGGGCGGCCACCCAGTGGAACACCGCCGCGTCCGGCGGCTCGGTCACCTGGTCGTGGCAGTGGATGCCCGCGTACGACGTCACCGTCGATCTGCGGCTCGACGCGCTCGCCGAGCTGATGGTGCTGCTCGCGGCCGGAATCGGCACGCTGGTCCTGCTGTACTGCGCCTCGTACTTCACCGACCAGACCCCGCAACTGGCCGGCTTCGCCGGGAACCTCCTCGCGTTCGCGGGCGCCATGCTCGCCCTGGTCCTGGCCGACGACCTGATCTCGCTCTATGTGTTCTGGGAGCTGACCACGGTCTTCTCGTACCTGCTGATCGGGTACGACAGCGAGCGGAAGCACAGCCGCCGCTCCGCGCTCCAGGCCCTCACCGTGACCACCCTCGGCGGCCTGGCGATGTTCGTCGGCTTCCTGATCATCGGTCGGTCGGCGGGCACCTACCGGATCTCCGCCATCCTCGCCGACCCGCCCGCGGCGAGCCTCGCCGTCTCGGTCGCGGTGGTGCTGATCCTGTGCGGCGCCCTGTCGAAGTCGGCGATCTGGCCGTTCAGCCTCTGGCTGCCGAACGCCATGGCCGCGCCCACCCCCGTCAGTGCCTACCTGCACGCCGCCGCGATGGTCAAGGCCGGTGTCTATCTGGTCGCCCGGCTCGCCCCGGCCTTCGCCGACGTGCCGGTCTGGCGGCCCGTCGTGATCGTCCTCGGCGCCGCGACCATGCTGCTCGGCGGCTGGCGCGCGCTGCGCCTCAACGACCTCAAGCTGGTCCTCGCCTACGGCACCGTCAGTCAGCTCGGCTTCCTCACCCTGCTCGCCGGGGTCGGCAACCGGGACACGGCACTGGCCGCTGCGGTCATGATTCTCTCTCACGCCCTGTTCAAGGCCCCGTTGTTCCTCGTCACCGGCATCGTCGACCACGCGGCCGGCACCCGGGACCTGCGCAGACTCTCCGGCGTCGGCCGGGCACTGCCGTACGTCTGCACGGTCGCGGTGCTCGCCGCGGCGTCCATGGCCGCCCTGCCCCCACTGCTCGGATTCGCCGCCAAGGAGGCCGCGTTCGAGGCGCTGCTGCAGGGCGACACCGCGGACCGCTGGGCACTGGGCGTCACGGCCGCCGGGTCCGCGCTGACCGTCGCGTACACCGTACGGTTCGTCTGGGGCGCCTTCGCCCGCAAACCCGGGGTCGAGGACACCCCCGTGCACCGGGTCGGCGCGGCGTTCCTGGCGCCGCCCGCCGTGCTCGCGGTCTGCGGGCTGGTGCTCGGACCGGGCGTCGGACGGGTCGACCGGCTGCTCAGCGCGTACGCCGACACGTTCCCCCCGTCCGCGCATCCGTACCACCTGTCGCTCTGGCACGGATTCGGTACCGCCCTGCTGCTCTCGGCCGTCGCCCTGGCGGGTGGTGCGGTGCTCTTCGCCGGGCGCGCCACCGTGACCCGGCTCTCCCGACGGATCGCGTGGCCGACCGCCGACAGCGTCTTCGGACACCTGCTGCTCGGCCTTGAGCGGCTCTCCCTCCAGCTCACCGGCTTCGTCCAGCGCGGCTCGCTCTCCGTCTACCTCGCCACCACTCTCCTCGTCATGCTCGTCGGTCAGCTGACCGTCCTGGGGGTGGACCAGCCCTGGCGCGGTGCCGTCGTCCCGCGAGCCTGGGACGTCCCGCTGCAGGGCGCCGTCGCCGTGCTGACGTGCACGGCCGCCCTGCTCTGTCTCACCGTCAGTCGCCGCATGAAGGCCGTGGTCCTGGCGGGACTGACCGGATACGGGGCCGCGCTGCTCTTCGTCGTCCAGGGCGGCCCGGACCTGGCGCTCACCCAGTTCTGTGTCGAGACCGTGTCGATGATCGTGTTCGTGCTGGTGCTGCGGCGGATGCCGGTGCGCTTCCAGGAGTCGGTCAGCACCCGGCGGCGTGCCCTGCGCATCCCGGTGGCGCTGGCCGCGGCGGCGACGCTCGGCGTGGTGGTGTGGGTCGCGGCGGCCGCCCGTACGGCACCACCGGCCGGCGCGGCCATGGTCGAGGAGGTTTCCCACCACGGCCTCAAGGACGTGGTGGCGACCATCCTGGTCGATCTGCGCGCCTGGGACACGATGGGGGAGTCCGCCGTGCTCGCCGCCGCGGCGATCGGCGTGACGAGTCTGATCTATCTGCACCGCCGCACCGAGGGGGAGTCGCTGCGGGAGGAGGTCCGGGGACGTACCGCGTGGTCCTTGGCGGCGCCCGAGATGACGGGACTGCCGCTCGGTGACGAAGGAGCGCCGGAGCGGGGCTGGCTCGCGGCAGGCTCGACGCTCGCGCCCGAGCACCGCTCGATCGTCTTCGAGGTCGTGGCCCGGCTGCTGTTCCACCCGGTCCTGGTCCTCTCCGTGTATCTGCTGTTCTGCGCCGAGAACATGCCGGGCGGCGGCTTCGTCGGCGGGCTCGTCGCCGGGCTGGCCCTGATCACCCGCTACCTGGCGGGCGGCCGATTCGAACTCGCCGAGGCCGCACCCCTGCAGCCCGGACTCTTCACCGGACTCGGGCTGTTCATCTCCACCGGCGTCGCCCTGCTCGGCCTCTCCGAGGGAACGGTCCTGCACGCCTGGAGCCACCACGGCCGACTGCCGCTGATCGGTGAATACCACCTGGGCACCCCGATCCTCTTCGACTTCGGGGTCTATCTCCTGGTCCTGGGCGTGGTGCTGGACATCGTGCGCGCGCTCGGCGCCAAGATCGACCGGCAGATCGAGCGGGCGGCGTTCGAAAAGGCCGCCGCGGCGAGCGCCCGCACCCCACCCGGAGCGGAACCCGGGACGGGAGGCACACCCGGATGACCGTCAGCGCCTCGCTCCTGGCAACCGCCGCGGTACTGTGCGCGGTCGGCGGCATCCTCATGCTCACCCGGCCCCTCACCCGCATCCTGCTCGGCGCGGTGATCGCGAGCAACGGCATCAATCTGCTCGTCCTCGCCGCGACCGGGTCGGCCGGCCGGGAACCGCTGCTCTACGGCGTCCCGCTGCACCGGGTCACCGACCCCCTGCCACAGGCCATCGCGCTCACCGCGATCGTCATCACCCTCGCCACCACGGCGTTCCTCCTCGCCATGGCCTACCGCAGTCACCAGCTCACCGGCACCGACGAGGTCCACGACGACGACGAGGACCGACGCATCGCACTGCGCTCCGAGGTGCTGGGGGAGCGGGACGAACTGCGCGAGCGCTACCGGGCCGCCTCCGACGTCACGGAGGAGGACCGTGCCCGCTACCGCGAGCAGCGCCGCCGCCTGCGAGCCAGGCTGCGCGCCGACCGCGCCCTTCAGGCCCGCGGCAGGGACGCCACCGGGGACCTCTGGCACGACGTACTGGGCGCGGACCCCGAGGACTACGCACAGAAGCAGGCCCACCATGCCGACGCCGACCCGGGAGCCACCGGATGAACGCACTCGTCCCCCTGCCGGTACTGCTGCCGCTCTGCGCCACCGGCCTGAGCCTCGCCGTCGGTACCCGGCTCAAGCAGGTCCAGCGCTTCGTCAGCGTCGCCGTGCTCACGGCCGTGCTCGGACTCTCCCTCACGCTGATGGTCGTCGCCGACATCCGCGGCCCGCTCACCGTCCACCTCGGCGACTTCGCCCCACCGCTCGGCATCACGCTGGTCGCCGACCGGCTGTCCGGGCTGATGCTGTCGGTCTCCTCGGCCGTCACGCTCTGCGTGCTGATCTACTCCCTCGGCCAGGGCATGGCGGACCGGGACGAGGAGACACCCGTGGCGGTCTTCCACCCCGCGTACCTGATCCTGGTCGCCGGGGTCTCCTGCACCTTCCTCTCCGGTGACCTCGTCAACCTCTATGTCGGCTTCGAGATCATGCTGGTCGCCAGCTTCGTCCTGCTCACCCTCGGCGGCACCGGACCCCGCGTCCGCGCGGGCTCCACCTACGTGATCATCTCGCTGTTCTCGTCCATGCTGTTCCTCACCGCCATCGCCATGACGTACGCGGCCACCGGCACCGCCAACTTCGCCCAGCTGGCCGGCCGGCTCGCCGAACTCCCGCCCGGGGTACAGACCCTGATCCAGGCGATGCTGCTCACCGTCTTCGCCATCAAGGCCGCCGTCTTCCCGCTCGCCGCCTGGCTCCCCGACTCCTATCCGACCGCGCCCGCCCCCGTCACCGCGGTCTTCGCCGGCCTGCTCACCAAGGTCGGTGTCTACTGCATGCTGCGTACGGAGACCCTGCTCTTCCCGGGAAACCGGCTCGGCGACCTGCTGATGGCCGCCGCGCTCGCCTCGATGGTGGTCGGCATCCTCGGAGCCGTCGCCCAGACCGATCTGAAGCGGCTGCTCTCCTTCACCCTCATCAGCCACATCGGCTTCATGGTCTTCGGCATCGGCCTCGCCACCCGGGACGCGTACGGGGGCGCGATCGTGTACGTCGCCCACCACATCACCGTCCAGACCACGCTCTTCCTGGTGGCCGGGCTGATCGAGCGCCGGGGCGGCACCAACGAACTCACCCGGATCGGCGGACTGGCCAAGGCATCACCCCTGCTCGCCGTCCTGTTCTTCGTGCCCGCCATGAACCTGGCCGGCATCCCGCCGCTGTCCGGTTTCATCGGCAAGCTCGGGCTGATGCGGGCCGGTGTCGCCAACGGCGGTGTCTGGGCGTGGATCCTCGTCATCGGATCGGCCGTGACCAGCCTCCTCACCCTGTACGTGACGGCCAAGGTCTGGAACCTGGCGTTCTGGCGGGCCGCGCCGCCCGGTCAGACCGCGGCCGGCACCGTCCTGGAGTCCGACTCCGACGAGGACGACGACGTCGACGAGGGCCCCGACCACATCCCCGGCAGTGGCGACGAAGGGGTCCGCCCCCGCCATCAGCCCGCCGGGCGCGCGGTGGCGGCCACCCTGCACGGACACGCCGTCACCACCACGACGCAGCTCCCGCGGCTGATGACCGCGGCCACCGCGGCGGCCGTCGCGCTCGGACTCGCCTTCACCGTCCTCGGCGGACCGCTCACCTCCTACACCGACCGCGCGGCCGCCGAACTCATCGCACGTACCCCCTATGTCGAGGCGGTGCTCGGCCGGTGAAACGCCGCATCAGAGTGTCCTTCCGGAACAAGGACCTGCCGCCCTTCAGCTGTGAGTTCGGCGGCCGGCGGCGACGCGTCCTGGACCTCCCGCTGATCGCCTGGCTCACGTTCATCTGGGTACTGCTCTGGTCCGGCCTCCACTGGGCCAACGTACTGACCGGCGCGGTCGTCGCGGTGGCCGTCTGCCTGGCCTTCCCGCTGCCCCGGGTCGACCTCGGGCTCCGCCTGCACCCCTGGGGCATCCTGCTGCTCGCCGGCTATCTGCTCTACGACATGTACACCTCGGGCGTACGGGTCACCCGGCAGATCTTCGTCGACCATCCGCACCGGGCCGCGGTCATCGCCGTACCGTTGCGCTGCCGATCCGACCTGATGCTCGCGGCCACCGCCGTCGCCGTGTCGAACGTCCCCGGCGGATCAATCGTCGAGGTGCGCCGCTACACGGCCACCCTCTTCCTGCACGTCCTCGACGCGGACAGACCCGCCGCACTCGACGCGGCGCGGCGCTCCGTCTGGCGGCTCGAACGGCTGACCGTCCGAGCCTTCGGCACCCCGGACGAGATCGCCCGCGTCGCCGAACCGCCTCCATCGGTCGGGCACGAGAGAGGAGAGCGGGCATGAGCGTGCCGGAGACCATCGACCGGGTGCTGCTCACCGCGGCCGTCGTGGTGATCGTCGTCGCCGGAGCGGGGCTTCTCGCCCGGATCTGGTGGGGCCCCTCCATGCTGGACCGGGCCATCTCACTGGACGTGTGCGCCGCCCTCATCATCGCGGGCCTCGGCGCCAAGTCCGCCTTCGCGCGTGACCCGTTCTATTTTCCGATCATGCTGGTGCTGGCCTTCCTCGGGTTCACGGGGTCGGTGGGCATCGCGCGATTCATCGCCGTGCGCGACCGGCCGGCATCGCGGCATGGCACGGAGGCGACCGGGAGGGACGACGGACGCGCCGGCACCGGGGGAGAAGGCCGGTGAAGCTCTGGCTCCAGATCCTCGACACGGCCGGTGCGGTACTGGTCTTCGTCGGCGCGGCCATCTGTCTGCTCGGGGTGATCGGGATGCTGAGGCTGCCGGACGTGCTGTCCCGCAGCCATGCCGCCACCAAGCCGCAGACCCTCGGCATGCTCCTCGTGCTCGGCGGGGTGGCCCTGCGGCTGCGCAGCGGCATGGATCTCGCCACCCTCGCGCTGATCGGCTTCTTCCAGATGATGACCGGTCCGGTCGCCGCCCACCTGGTGGCGCGATCCGCCTACCGGACCGGGCAGATCGACCACAGCGAACTGCTCTTCGACGAACTGGACGAGCAGCTGACCGAGGAGAACTGAGACCTTTCGTGCCCGCCGCCCCGCCCCGTCCCGCTGCTCCGTGTTCCGCGACACCACCGCTCCGCCCGGTTTGTCCCACGTGTCGGTGGCACCCCGGACTAGCCTCCGCATCATGCTCCGTATCACCGACACCCGCACCGGTCACCTCGTGGAGGTCCCTGCCGCACCGCGCCGCCTCCTGCGCAGCTGCGTCCATCTGCCGGCCGCCGTCGGTACCGGGATCGGCCCGGTGCACCTGCGGGTGCCGCTGATCGGTGACGTACTGGCGCGTACCGCGGAGCTGAACGGTCTGCAGGTCGTCACGGTCCTCACCGCACCGCAGTTGACGCATGATCAGAAGCAGGCGCTCGACCGTGTGATGGCGGTGCTCGGCATCCATCCGCCGGTGGTCGTCGGAGCCCATCGTCCCGACGCGGCTCTCGGCGGCCCGGCCGACGTGCACGTGGCCGCCCGGGGCGCCGACACCGGCGACGCCACGGGCGGGGTCCGGATGGAGGTGGGGGAGGTCGGCACGCTCCTCCCGGAGGAGGGCGCCCTCGACCCCGATCGCCTCCTCGCCCCGGAACTCCCGGACGTGTCCGCGCCGGAGGCCGCCGATCCACTGGCGGTACGTCTGCTGTTGCTCGGCCGCCCCTACGACGCGCCGGTGACGGTCACCGGCGAAGCGCTGGCCGACGCCCGGCAGACCCTGCGGCGGTGGCGTCGACAGGTGGCGGACTGGGCACAGGAGCCGTCCAGGCCGATCCCCGCCGAACTGCTGCGGGAGTCGCACGCGGCGCTCGCCGACGACCTCGGTGTCGCCGCCGTCCTGGATCTGCTGGCCGATCTGGTGGGACGGTCCGAGGTGCCGGCCGGCGCCAGGTTCGAGACCTTCGCCCATCTCGACCGCGTCCTCGGCCTGGACCTCGTCCGCGACGTCGGCCACCAGCGCTGACCGGAGCGCCCCGCACCGCGGTGAACGGGCGCGACTCCCTCTCGCCCGCGTGTGGGGGCTGCTCGGCAATGGGGCCGACGTTCCGGAGCTCGACCTGCGGTGAAGCCCCGGCCGGGCCAACCACTCGGGGACGACCCTGGCGGAGGCCACCCGAGGGGTCAGCCTCCCGAGGGGTCAGCCTCCCGAGGTCCTTTCCGAGCCGGTGACGCGGGATGTGCAGAGGCCCCGCCCCGAGAGATCTCCCCCAGCCACCTCGCACTTCCCCAGGGACACCGCCGGCCCCTCCCCGACCTGCATGGATGCAGGTCAAGGGACCCGGCGGACCCACCCGTCAGATGTCCCGGAAGAGACCAGGGGGCGCTGTGACCTGCTGCGATGGGTGGCTTTGGAGCGCTGACCTGCGCTGATGGCCTTTCGGCTGTTTCACGGTCATGCCCGTTGATGCGGCCGGAAGTCCCAGAAATGTCCCAGGGGGCTCCCAGTGCCGACGGCCACTCTTTCGGCTCTATGCAGGGTGAGGGGGCGGTGTGGGCGGGTCTCGTGCATCGGTGGTCTCCTGTGAACGAACGGCAGCGTGCGCCCCTCGAACGACTCCCGCCTGCAACGGGGAGAACGGGTACGTCAGCGAGAAGCGGCACATCGGCTGCGGGCCACGTCGCCTGCGCGGGGAGGACCTCCTGGTGCGCTCCTTCTTGCTTGGGTTCGGGTCGTCATCGTGACTGATCTCGGTCGGCAGTAGGCCCCGTGAGATCTGGCGGGGCCTACTGCCGTGTGGGCCTGGCCTACGGGTTGTGCGTTGCTGAGACCGATGCCGAGTGCGATGGTGTCGTGCCGGCCGGTGCCTTGCTGCCTGTCCCCGGCCCGTCGGCCAAGGCCAGCAGTATCAGGAGCAGCAGGAGACCGCCTCCTCCGGTGCCCGCTGCCGTGGCGAGGGCGCGAGGGCTGATGGACCGGTGATGCCCGCGTACGCGAGTGCCGTCTGAGCGGTAGTAGGGACGGACATGGGTCGTCGGACCGGTGGGAATTGGCCGCGGCCGCAACACGGGAACGGGACGCGGGTTGGTGCGTCGGGATGCCGTATAGGGCTGGGCAGTGCGAGGTCGGCTGCGACGGTTGTGGCCTTTGACGTAGGTGCCGTCACGGCGGTAGTGCGGGCGTACGTAGGTCACGAGCGGTCCTCGGCGGTGAAGGGGGGAGTACCCCGCAGACGGGGCCGGGTGTTCCTCGGCTCAACACTCGACGGTAGCGACCGGCACTGACAATCCAGGACGGCCAACTCGACGACTGTGAACGCCCGGTGGCCAGCAGCCAGCGATTTTTGGACGGGCGATTGTGAAGTGCGGGAAGTGAGCTTGTTCCTCGAACGTATCGGCGATACGTGGCGACTGTCGTATCGGAATCGCGACTCGGTCCCCGCATGGCCGGAACCAGCCTTAGCCTCGATCCACCGGGTGATGGTTCGTCCAGTGCCTGGACATGAAAGTGGAGATGCACTCTGACCTGGGAAAATAGGAGTTCTCTAGGCTTCCACTCAACCAGTTCGGAGGTGCATCTCCGGGATGCATTCTTCCACGCCGTCACGTGCGGTGTCCGCTGTGTTCGATGACCCGAACCTGGTTGCGCATGCCGGGCTGGTACCGGTGATGCGGCTGGCCGAACGGTGTGGGCTGTCGGACTTGGTGTCTGCGAAGGTGAAGCTGACTGGGACGACGAACGGCGCGGGTGCGTCGGCGGACGCCAAGGTCAGCAGCATCGTGGCCGGCATGGCGGCGGGCGCGGACAGTATCGACGACCTCCGCGTGCTGCGGCACGGGGCGATGGCGACGCTGTTCCGAGGGGTCCGTGCCCCGTCCACGCTGGGCACCTTCCTCCGTTCGTTCACCCACGGCCACGCACTCCAGCTCCGCGCCGTCCACCGCAGGTTCCTCGGCGAACTGGCCGCCCACACCCCGCTGCTGCCCGGCGCCGGCACGATGGCGTTCATCGATGTCGATTCCACCCACAAACGCGTTTACGGGAGCGCCAAGCAGGGCGCGGAGTACGGCCGGTTCAAGGGCATCCGTACCCTGCACCCCCTGATCGCCACGGTCTGCACCCCGCACGCGCAGCCGGTGATCGCCGGGGTCCGGATGCGACGCGGCAAGGCAGCAGACTCCCGGGGCGCCCCGAAGTTCGTGAGCGAGGCCCTGGCCACCGCTGTCGAGGCCGGCTGCACCGGGACCCGGATCCTGCGGGCCGACTCGCAGTTCTACAACGCCGGGGTGATCGCCGCCTGTCGCCGGGCCGGAGCCCACTTCTCGATCACGACCGGGATGAACCCCTCCATCAAGCGGGCCGTCCACAGCATTCCCCACGATGCCTGGCAGCAGATCAGTTACCCGACCGCGGTGCCCGACCCCGCCACCGGTGAACTCATCTCGGACGCCGAAGTCGCCGAGATACCCCAATACACCGCGTTCGCGAGCCGGAAGAAAGCGGAGCGGGTCACCGCGCGGCTGATCGTGCGCCGGGTCCGTGACCTGGCCAAACCCGCCGTCGTGGGCGAGCAGGGCGAGCTGTTTCCCGTCTGGCGATACCACCCCTTCTTCACCGATCAGCCTGCCGCAACGCTGCGGGCCGAACGGGAACACCGGCACCATGCGGTGGTCGAGCAGGTGATCGCGGACAGCAAGGCCGGCCGGTGCCCTGGCCCATCTGCCGTCCGGGCACTTCCACGCCAACGCGGCCTGGCTCACCCTGTGGGCGATGACCTACAACCTGCTGCGGGCCGCAGGTTCCCTGGCCTCGCCCTTCCACACCAAGGCCACCACCGCCACCCTCCGCACCCACCTGGTCCAGGTCCCGGCCCGGATCGCGCGATCCGCACGACGTATCACCCTGCACCTGCCCTACAACTGGCCCTGGCAGCAAGCCTGGACACACCTCTTCGACACCGTCCACGACCCACCCGCACCGGCCTGAACCCCCTGATAACCCGCCCGCCAGGGCCCGACCGGAACCGAACCCGTGGAAAAGCTGGGCAGACCAGCAGAAACAACCTGCCCATCCACGACCACCGACCGAAACCAGCTCGCACAACGATCAAAAGATCATCTTCAGAACACGTCGGTGGATCGAGGCTTAGGTCTCCGTTGACGCCGGCTGTGCGCAGGGCGGGTAGCGGAAGGTGCGTGCGGCGGTCGCCGACGTGATCGAGGGCGGTGCCAGTCGCCGGGGCGTTGGTCACGACTGAAGACGTAGCCATCGGCGCCCCGTTGCGTTGGTTCCAGCGGCAGTCGTCCGTCGTGTGCTGGCGGGACGAAAGGTCAAGCTGACGATGTGGGTTCCGTGGCGGGGAAGGTCAAGTTGCCTTGTGTAACGCGGACTTGTGGTGCGCCGCTTATAAGGATGGAACCGCGCATGCGGTAGCGTTCTTATAAGAGCTCGTCGTGTCTACCGCCCCGGAGGCTGAATGACAGTCCTTTCCGTCGCTGCGCCCGAGCCTGATGACCATGGTGCGCAGCTTGCAACCCTCGGCACCAAGCTGGAATACCTGCACCCGGCCTTGCGGGCGGGGGAGATCGCCCGCCGCTCCGCGACCCCGAACCACCCGGCCAACACGGCCGGCACTCGCGCCTACCAGGAGCACGTTCGGATCATTCGCGAGATGCATATCCAGCACGAGGGCTGGAAGCGGCTGTTGCACGACCACCTGGAGGTGGTCTGCAACCCGGCGAAGACCATCGCCATAGGTGTCATGGTCGGAGACGCGGCGACGGGCGAACGTACGAACCTCCCTCGGAACCTGCGCAAGCGCGGTGCTGCCACGGCGCGAGCTGCCGCCGCAAACGACCAGCTCGAACTCTTCCCTCGCCCCGTGCGCCGCGATGAGATCGTCCTGAGTGCCGAGGAGATCGACCAGCTCCAGGTCTGGTTCCTGGTCTCATATCGAGCCGAGGTCGGCGAGAAGGTCCACATCCACAACGAGCTGTCGCTACCCGGCGAGGTCGCGAACGGTTACGTCACAAGGTGGAAGCGGCGCATCCCTCTCCCCGCCCTCGAAATGGACGGAGTCGAACCGTCGTACGAAGATGGGCCAGGCGAGATCGACATCCCCGTCGATTTCCGCTGATCGTCCGTCCTGGTGCGGCACTGTTCTGTCAGTGCCGCACCCTGTACCACCGACATACGAGGCAGTCCACCATGGTGACTCCATCCCGCATCACGCTGGCCCGGAAGCGCCGGGGACTGACTCTCGCAGAGCTCTCCAAACGCGCTGGGGTGTCGCTGCAGAGCCTGTCGAACTACGAGACGGGACGCACATCGCCACGTCCCCCCACGATCCGACGGCTCGCTGCCGCTCTCGACTTCCCGGAGCCGTTCTTCTCCGGGGTTGAGGTCGACGAACTGCCCGCTGAGGGGATTTCTTGGCGAGCCCGGACCAAGACGCCACCTCGCGTGCTGGACTCGGCCAGGGCCGCAGGCACTCTCGCTGCCCAGTTGTACGACTGGATCGACGAAAGGTTCCGCCTGCCTGAGTCGGATCTCCCTTCCCTTGGCAAGCCGGACCCTGAGACAGCAGCGGAGATGGTGCGCACCCGCTGGGGCCTGGGGCACGCGCCGGCACCGAACATGGTGCACCTGCTGGAGGCCCGTGGCGTCCGGATGTTCTCCCTGCCGCCGGACTCGCTGGAGGTGGACGCCTTCGCGGTATGGCGGGGCGACGTCCCTTTCATCTTCCTGAACACGCTGAAGACCGTCGAACGGAGCAGGTTCGACGCGGCCCACGAACTCGGCCACCTGATCATGCATGCCAGTGGTGAGCGCCCTTGCACGGGGCCGGAAGCCGAACGCCAGGCGAATGACTTCGCCAGCGCCTTTCTGATGCCAGCCGCCAGCGTGCTGGGGCACATGCCGGCAGGGGCCCGCGTCGATCAGATCCTCGAAGGCAAGCGGATTTGGAAGGTCTCGGCCATGGCGTTGACGTACCGGATGCACGACCTCGGCCTGCTCACCGACTGGCAGTACCGCTCTACGTGTGCCGACCTGAGTGCACGCGGATACCGAACCGACGAGTCCCAGGGCTTGAGGAAGCGAGAGACCTCCCAGATCCTGACAAAGGTCTTCCAATCGCTTCGTTCCAAGGGAGTGCGTCCGAGCGACGTCGCCGATCAACTGTGCGTCACATCAGAGGAGATGAAGAAACTGCTCTTCGGGCTGACCATGACGGCGATCGAAGGCGGCGGTGAAGTCTCCAGCGATCACAGGGCCAAAAAGGCACTGAGCCTCGTGCGTTGAGGTCGTCACCCGGGCGGGGCACATCAGACGGTGTGGTGACCAAACTTGCAAGGTCGGTCCATCTGGCGCGACAGCGGCACGGGGGGCGATGCGGCCCCGGGCCAGAAGATTTTCTGCAGGCGCCGGTGTGGTACCTGCCACGGGCACTGCTGTCGCTGGGGAGCGGATTGCTTGCGCGAAGGTAGATGCCTCCGCCAGGCAGAGGATGACGTATCTGGCTTGCATCCTGCGCTTTACAAGTGGGATCGAATCCTTGCCGGGTGGTGCTCGGCGCTGCCACGTGGTGCTGTCCTGCCTGGTCAGCACCGCTTGGCTGCCTACTCAATCCCGCGACTGACACCTCGTGCCGGACTGTCCGCTCACGCATCGCTCACGCATGCGCTGGAGCTGTGACGTTCAGCAGCACGGCGGCTGGTTGGTCAGGGAGGCCGCTCCTCGCATCCGCACCCCGAAGAGCCGGTGCCGGTCATTCGGCGTTCGCGGAGCGCAGGTTGCGGGCCGTTCCGACGTCGTCCGGGGACATGTTCGGGATGATTGACGGGAGGCCCGGCCCTGTGCCTCTGCTGGGGCTTATGCCCTCGTCCGCTTCACATCGTGGCCGACGCTGATCGCCGCTGCGGCCAGGACGCTCAGCGCCAGGGTCTCGACGACGGAACTCGGATGGGGAACGGTCCGGACGGCGGCGAGCAGGTTCTGACTCGCGGCGAGGGTCAGTCCTGCGCCGATGAGCAGGAGTGCCGTGGACAGGCGGCGTGTTGTCGGCAGGGCGGCGGTCCGGGCCACGTGGGCGACGAGGGTGCACAGTCGGAACGCGGCGAATCCGAGCGTGAACCAGTAGCAGAGGACCATGGTGGTGTCGGCGACGCCTGTGACGTGTTCGGCGGCGCCGCTCCATGCCGTCAGGCACATGGCCAGGAACGCGGCGGTCGGGGCCGCCAGGGTGCGGACCGCCGCGGAGGTCAGGGGGCGGAGTACGTCGCCACGGAGCGGGGGAAGCGGTGTGGCGAGGCAGATGCCCAGCAGGATCGGGGCGAGCCACAGGCTGGTGGCGGGGTGGTGGACGTCGGCCGTCAGTGTGCTGGAGGGTTCGGCGGAGCGCAGTAGCAGCCCGGTTGCCGCGGCGAGCGCGAAGAGTGCGACCGTCAGGACGCGGCGGGTCTGGCCGGTGAAGGACTCGGGCCAGTCGCCGGGGTGGAGCCAGAGTCGCGCGGCGCCGGCCAGGGTGTCGGGCCAGGAGCGGATTCCCGATGCGGACACCTCGTGGCTGATGTCCTCGCCCCAGCGCTCGCGAACGGCCGGTGGGTAGAGGCGGGTCAGGAGCGTGGCCGCGTTCATGCCGGAGTGATCCCGAGGGCACGCAGGCCGGCGGCGGAGATGCGGGCCATCTGCTGGAGCTCGGTGTGAAGTTGGTCGCGGCCGGTGTCGGTGATCTGCATGGTGCGGTGGCGTTCCTGGGCTTCGGCCGCCTCGTCCGCGGGCCGGATCAGCTCGCGTGCCTCCAGTCGGGAGAGTGCTCCGTAGAGGCTGCCGGGGCCGAGTTTGCGGCCGGCGAGTTCCTCGATCGCGGCGTTGATGGCGTAGCCGTGCAGTGGGCCGTCGGCGAGGACGGTGAGCACGAGCATCTGGGCGTCGTTGCTGTGCATGGGTCTGTTTGCCTCCCAACCCCATACTACGACCCGCGATACTACTTGTCACGTAGTACGAGGCGCGTACTATGACGCCTCATGGAACCCATGGAAAAGAACGGCCGGGTGTCCTCGGCCGTGGTCTGGGTGAGCCTCGCCACCGCCACCGCGTTCGAGGCGTTGACGGTGCTGGAGACCCAGGACAAGACGGTCAGGGCGGCCAGCCCGTGGCAGGACGATCCGTACGACGTGATGGTGTCCCTGGCTCAGTTCACCGTGCCGATGCTCGCTCTCGTGACCGCGCTTCGGTTGCTCGCGTGGCGGGCGCCGGGCGGTGCCGACCGGGCGTGGCAGACGATGCGTGCGGCGGGGGTGATGACGACACTGGTCGGGCTCACGCTGGCGTTCGAATGGGTCGCGGTCATCGCCCGTACGCCGTCCTCGTTCTCGGGATGGGCATCGGTGCTGATCAGCGGGCTGGTCGTCAACTCCGTACTCACCGTGCCGGCAGTACTGTTGCTGGTGCGGTGTCGTCGGCGGCCCGGCTCGTCCCGCAGCCGGCGACAGGACTGGCTCGGCGACGTCGTGTTCGTCTGCCGGCGTATCCCGGTGCTACGGGCCTGGGCCGACGCGGATGCCGTGGACTGGGCGCGCCGCCGGGCGATGACGGTATTCGTCGTGGTGAGCACGCTGGCGGCGGCCGCCATCACCGGCGCCCAGGCCATCGGCGAACACTGGACGGATCCGCTCCTCATCACCTGGATGCTGATCGTCGTGACCACCTCCGACCTGGCGTTCTGCGTGATCAGCAACGCGATCGCCGGGTTCATCACACGGCCACCGCGCACCCGGACCCGCCGCATCGCCGAGGCCGCGATGGTCGCCGGATGCGTCGCGATCAGCGTGGCGACGGCGTTCCGCGACGCCCTGTGGTCGGTGCTCGGAACAGGAACACTCACATCCGTACCGGCCCTCGCCGCCCTCACGCTGGGCGCTGGGGCGGCTACGTCTGTGATCGCGGCGGCTCTCCTGCTCGCGCGCTTTCCCCAGGGTCCTCCGGGCCGCGCCGCCACCACTCGGACGCGGCCGGCGTCCGCCTTCGACGACCGGGAACGAACCGGTGAAAGGCGTGACGATGGAACCGTCCACCATGCATGAACAAGCAGCACCGGTGATCTGCGCCCATAAGCTGTCCAAACGGTACGGGCGCAGGCAGACCGTCAGCGGGCTCGGCTTCACCGTGGAAGCCGGCCAGATCTGCGCGCTGCTCGGCCCGAACGGAGCGGGCAAGACTCCACGATGCGCATGCTGGTCGGCCTGTCCTCCCCGGACATCGGTAGTGCTGTGACCGGGAAGGTTCGCCGGGTTGAGCCCTGCGGGAAGATCGCGTCATGACTGAGATCGTGTTGATGTCGGACCCGAAGGTTGCTGCCATACCTGTTGCCGAGTGCGGTGAACGTCTTGTGGACGTCCGCCTCGGCGACTCGTTGCTCGTCGATACGCGCAAGCAGGACCCGGCAGATACCTTCGCGTACTTGCGGGAAGGCGTGGTGGAACGGCTGCTCAAGGCCCAGATGATGCTTCCGCAGGGCTTGCGGCTGCTGTTCGTTGAGGGGTACCGGCCTCCTTCCCTGCAGCGGGAGTATTTCGAGGAGTACGCCGATCAGCTGCGAGCTGCCCACTTCGACTGGTCCGCCGAGCAGATCCACTCGTCGGCGAGCCGGTATGTGTCACCACCCGAGATCGCTCCGCACAGTGCCGGCGCGGCCGTCGACCTCACCCTGGCCGGCGCCGATGGGCACGAGCTGGACCTGGGCACACGCATGAACGCAGACCCGGAGGAGAGCGCGGGCGCCTGCTACACCCATGCCGCCAACATCAGCGAGGAGGCCCGCGCCAACCGGAAGCTGCTGGGCACGGTGCTCACGGCTGCGGGGATGGTGAACTACCCCACGGAATGGTGGCACTGGTCTTTCGGGGACCGCTACTGGGCTTTGATCACGGGAGAGGCCGCAGCCCTCTACGGCCCGAAAGAAGTCGGCTCGTGCAGCTGACCGGCCCGTCCCTTCCGAACTGACCGGTCACACGACGGCGGAGCGCCCGCCCCACCGGATGCCTCTCTCGCTGCGGACGCGGGCGCGTTCGCGCCGCTGGGCGGCCAGGACATCGGGGTGGCGGGCGTTCTGGTTGCGCCAGCACAGATAAGCGTGCAGGGCCCGGGGCTGGACGGTGTGGTTGGGGTGGTTGGAGTTGGCCAGGGCGAACTGCCGCAGCGGCCCGAAGTGCGCCTCGATCGGGTTCGCCCAGGACGCGTTGGTCGGTGTGAAGCAGAGCTCGACCTTGTTCCTTGCCGCCCACCGGAGGATCGTGCGGCCCTTGTGGGCGGAGAGGTTGTCCAGGATCACGTAGACCGGGGCGCCGTCCGGGCGGGCGGTCCGGATGCTCTTGAGCGCGGCGAGACTGTGGTCGGTGCCCTTACGGCGGCGGTTGACACCCCAGAGCGTGTCGTCGCCGACCGAATAGCAGCCGTGAAAGTAGCGCACTCCGTGAGTTCGGTGGAAGGTGGCCGACAGCCGGTCCGGCTTGCCCTGCTTCGCCCAGCACGATCCGGCGGTCGGGCGGATGTCCGGCGGGCCGAACTCGTCGAAGGCGAAGGTGCGGTCGGGGCGCTCGTTGATGGCGTACTCGATCCGGTCGAGCTTGACGTCGAAGTCCGGGTCGGTGGACTCCTCCCAGGTCTTGGTGCGCTGGAAGGTGATCCCGCGGCGGGCGAGCAGCGAGCGCAGGGCCTCGCGGCCGATGCGTATGGGAGCGCGACGTTGCGCCGCAGGTGGTCGACGAGTTTCCGGATCGACCAGCGGGTGAAGGGCTTGCCGAGCTTGGTCGGGCGCGTGGTGGCCGTCTGGATGACGAAGTCCTCGTCGTCATCGCTGAGCAGGTGGGGACGGCCTCCCGCCCACTGAGGGTCCAGACAGGCCAGGCCGATCTCGTTGAAGCGGTGGATCACATCGCGGACGGTGTCCTCGTCGGCCTGCACCAGGCGCGCAACCACCGGGACGCTGTCCCCGCCCGCCGAGGCCAGCAGCATCATCGCTCGCCGGCACCGCACCGTGCTGGTGCTGCCCCGCCGCACAATCCGTTGCAGCTTCTGCCCCTCCCGCTCAGTCAGTCTCCGGACCCTGACCGGTTGCGCCATCCCGTCTCCCCGCGCCAATCGGACGTGACGTCACATCCAACCGACCCGAGGCCAATCAGCGCCACCCCCGTGATCGTTTCCGGTCACGGCAGTAGCGTGACCGTCCTGGGCGAGCCGGTCGGCCTGGGGGCGACCGTGCTGAGCCGCGTCGGCGTCCTCATCGACGGTCCGGCCTTCGTGCCTCACCTCACCGGCCGGGCCAACCTGCGGCTCCTGTGGTCGGCGACCGGGCAGGCATGGCCACCCCCTGCCCTGGACGACGCCCTGGACCTCGCCGGCCTCGGCGACGCGCTCGACCGCAAGGTCAAGGGCTCGGCCGGCCACACGAAGACCTCCTCGCGGCCCTCGGCCAGCTGACCGACGGCACCATCACCCACCACCAGGTCAACTGGGTCTCCCCGCTCAAGGAACGGACCACCGTCGTCACTGGCGACCACGGCATCCTCGTCGCCGACACCCTCACCTACTGGGCCAACGGCTCCACCCGCACCCAGTGGGAGGCCCTCGCCGCATTCCGCGGCGTCACCGAAGGTGTCGGCGTACGGGCTCTGATGCAGAGGTGCGTACGGGTTGATCTGCAGAGGTGATCCGGCGTGTCGGGCCGGGTCACGGGGCGGTGAGAGGAGC